>JACCYX010000338.1 GCA_013696265.1 Chloroflexia bacterium | reverse complement strand
GCCGCACGACACCTCGCTCGCCCGCGCCGCCTGGCTGCTGGACCCGGCCTCGGGCCGGATCATGGAGACGTGGACGACCGAGCCCGGCGTGCAGGTCTACACCGGCAACTCGCTCGACGGCTCGCTGGCCGGGCACAGCGACCGGCTCTACCGTCAGACCGACGCAATCTGCCTCGAAACCCAGCAGTTCCCGAACTCGCCGAACGAGCCATCGTTCCCAACCGTCGTCCTCCGCCCCGGCGACGAGTTGCGTTCAACCACGGTCTATGCCTTCCGCGCGGAATAGACTGCGCATCAGTCCGCCATGCCGATGAACGAGGCAGTCGTACGGGCGGACCCCGGTCGCATACGGCTGCTTGCCAACCAGCGTGCAGGGTCGTCCGCCCAAGTGTGGGCCAATCGAATCCCGCCGTTCGCCATCATCACAACCGACCATGTACGGTTGCGGCAGCGCAGCGAGCCTTGTGACCGCCCGTTGACGCCGGGGTCCTGAAGCGACCGGGGCCGAGATGATCCCTCGCAAGCTCGGGACGGCAACCCTACGATTTGCTCGGGCAACAAGGGCATAATGGACTCCTTGACCACGGTGGAAAGGATCCCTCCCGATGCCCGAACCGTCACCCGAAGATCGCGCCGGCCAACTGATCGCCTCTCCCGCCGGGTGCGTGCTGCTTCTCTATGCAGAAGAGCACAACCTCACGCCGGACGACCTCGCCAGCCCGCACATCGGGCTCACTGCAATATCGCTGGCGATTGGCGAGATCAGCCCGTGGAAAGGCGATCACGAGTGGATCGTGGCAACGGCCCTGGAACGAGGTCCTCACCTGCGAAGCCTCGCCCTGCGCATCGTGAGCCACCTTGGCATTGCCTGGTGGTGGGCGCCGATCGATCACGAGAACCAACTCTGGTTGCCCCATGATGACACCTATGTTTGGCCTGAGGAGTATTGGGAACTGCGGCCCGCCGCACCGCCAACAAGAGGGGAGGTCTACGCCCACGCGCCGAGACTACGGGTCTCAACGTCGAGGCGGCGTAACGGTCTCTCATCCGAGTTGGCGCATGTGCTTTCGTATGCTGGGGATTGGGGGCTGGAGTTCCCGATCCACGCGCGCCGAGTCACGATCCGGCCGGATGTCCGCGTAAGAGAAATCAACTCCGCCCAGGATTGGCACGAGTTGGTGCGAGACTACCCCGCCAACGGCGAACACGGCACTATGCCCGACTATCCCAATTCTCCCTGGGGCGCCGGCAAAGGACTAATGGTGCCCGATTGGTCGCGGGTCGTTCACGACTGGCACGGAATCCACATCACCCCCTGGGCGTTGCTCACCGCGACCCAGGTTCGCGTCAAATCCGATATCGGCTGGACCGAGCCCTGGGCCTGGGAAGGCGCCCACACCCTCTGGCTGGACTGGGTCTTCGATCGGGTCGAGGATTTGCCGCCACTTGATGAGGGGGCAATCGAAGTGCCTCACTACTCCTCCCAGGTGCTCACGGTCGAACAAGCCTCGTTCATGCTGCGCGTCAACCCGCCGCAACGGTATACCGACGCCTGGCCGGGCGACCCCGGGATTACCTGCGAGGTTTTCGGCGACGTCGAAGAGGGCACTGTCTATCGCTACACGCTGACCAGCAGCGAGGGCATCTCGGTGTCGATCCTGACCTACGGCGGGATCGTCCAGTCGCTTGTGGTGCCGGACGCCAACGGCAAGCGAGACAATGTTGTCCTTGGGTTCGACAACCTGAACGACTACGTGCGGAAGAGCCCGTATTTTGGGGCAATCGTCGGCCGCTACGCCAACCGGATCGCCAACGGCCGGTTCGAACTGGACGGTAAGCAGTACCAGCTCCCGGTTAACAACGGCCCGAACTCGCTTCATGGTGGCGCCAGGGGATTCGACCGCCGCTTGTGGACGGCCTCGATCGAATCCGAAGATGACGAGTCACCCAGGCTGCGGTTGAGCCGCACGAGCCCGGACGGCGAGGAGGGCTATCCGGGAGCCATTGACGTTTCGATCCTGTATGACCTGTGGGGAACCACCGCCTTGCACGTCACGTACAGTGCGGTGGCCCATGCCCCGACTGTCATCAACCTGACCAACCATACCTACTTCAACCTGGCCGGTGAAGGGAACGGCACGATTCTCGACCACCGGTTGCAACTGCTCTCGACACAGTACCTTCCGGTCAACGACACGCTGATCCCGACCGGCGAGATCGCTCCCGTGGCTGGAACGCCCTTCGATTTCAGCCAGCCACACCGGATTGGTGACCGCATCGACCAGCCTGGCGATGTGCAGCTCGCTATTGCCGGCGGGTACGACCACACCTTCGTTGTCACCCGGCCCGAGCACATTCACGGCAACCACAACCTGCCCATTGCGGTCGTGGTCGATCCCGAAAGCGGCCGGGTCATGGCGGTCTACACCGACCAGCCGGGCGTGCAGTTCTACTCGGGCAACTTCCTCGACGGCTCGTTCGCGGGCACCAGCGGCCAGGTCTACGAGCGGCGGGCCGGGTTCTGCCTCGAAACCCAGCACTTCCCGGACTCCCCGAACCAGCCGCATTTCCCCTCGACCATGCTCCTGCCCGGCGACCGGGGCTTCCATTCGTCAACCATCTTCGCCTTCGGCATCGTGTGACTCCACCATCACACCGGGTATCCGTCTGGTACGCGTGCGAACCCGCGGGGGCGATTTCCGGGGTACAATCGCCTTCCTTGAACGAATCACGTCGAGGGGCCAGACCCGAATCGGCCCGTGGGGAAGGGAGTCCCGTGATCAGCGGACAAGAGCCGAAGCGGATCGACAGTCACCACCACTTCTGGGATCCGGCCGCGCGCGACTACGCCTGGATGAAGGGGCTCACCGCCCTGGAGCGGTCGTTCGGGCCGGAAGACCTTCGTCCGCTGCTGGCGGCGAACGGCATCGACGCCACCGTCATCGTCCAGGCCCACGCATCGGTCGACGAAACCCGCGAGATGCTCCAGACCGCCGCCGGCACAAATTTCGTCGCCGGCGTCGTCGGCTGGGTCGACCTCACCGACCCGCGGGTGGGCGGGGTGCTTCACGAACTCCAGGCGGGCGACACCGGCGCCTGGCTCAAGGGCATCCGGCCCATGCTCCACGACGAAGCGGACGAGAACTGGATTCTTCAGGAAATCGTCCAGTCCAACCTGCACGTCGTGGCGGAGGCCGGGATCGTGCTCGACCTGCTGGTGACGCCGCGCGAGCTGCCGGCGGCAATCACCACCGTTCGCGACTACCCACACCTCAAGTTCGTGGTCGACCACATCGCCAAGCCGCCGATCGCCTCCGGCGCGATCGACGACTGGGCGGCGATGATGCACGAGTTCGCGGACCTCGAGCATGTCGCCTGCAAGTTGTCCGGCATGGTGACGGAAACGAATCCGGAGGGCTGGAGCGTGGACGGCCTCACGCCCTACGTCGCCGCCGTCTACGAGATCTTCGGCCCGGACCGCATGATGTTCGGTTCGGACTGGCCGGTCTGCACGCTGGCCGCCAGTTACGATGCGGTCGTCAACGCCGCCCGCGAGTCGTTGGAGAAGCTCGGCGTGCTCGACGACACGACTGAAGCGGCCATCTTCGGCAACACCGCCATCCATTGGTATGGTCTGGACGTATAACCGTGTCTATGTCGGCCGTAGGGCTGCGGACCTTGTGTCCGCCCGTTCTAACCATGGACAATGCGGCGGCGCTCACCACATTGCGTCGGCGAATGTTCGTTGGCGGATGCCTTGACAGCGGGGGCCGAGATGATCCCTCGCAAGCTCGGGACGGCAGCCCTACGGAACCCGCGCCATACCGCATCTTCGCACACCCGGTAGAGGATCACCGCCATGCCAGATAATCCAGACCACGACATCGAGCTTACCGCCGCCGAATCGGCCACGATCACGTCGATCGAGCAACTCGAATCAGTCTTCGGGCAACCGAAGCACACCTCTGTCGCCAAGGAATCGGCGGCGATGACCGAACTCGAACAGGCATTCATCCGGGCCTCGCCGTTTCACCTGCTGGCGACCGCGCACACCGATGGAACGTGCGACGTCTCGCCGCGCGGCGACCCGCCGGGCTCGGTCCACGTGCTCTGCGACCGGACCCTGATCCTGCCGGAACGGGCCGGCAACAAGCGGGTCGATTCGCTGCGCAACATCGTCGTCAACCCACAGGTCGGTCTGCTCTTCATCGTGCCCGGCCTGGACGAAACGCTGCGCGTCAACGGCCGCGCCCGCCTCACCACACACGCGCCCTTGCTGGAACGGTACGCGGTCCAGGGCAAGGCGCCGGAACTGGCGATCATCGTTCACACCGAGGCGGTCTACATGCAATGCGCCCGCGCCTTCCGGCGCTCGAAGCTGTGGGACACCGCGACCTGGCCGGAGCCGGGCACGGTGCCGGCGATGCCGGC
>JACCYX010000314.1 GCA_013696265.1 Chloroflexia bacterium | reverse complement strand
TGCTGGCTGTTGACCAGGGCCGGCACGTAGGCGGTGATCGGGAAGGATTCTGACGATCCTTCCGGCGTCAGGCTGCCGGTGAAGACGTAGACAGGTTGCAGGTACTGGGTTTCGCCGGGAATGCCGGAGACGGTGTATCCGATCGAAACCTGATCGTAGACGGCCTGACCTGTGATCGTGGTGCCGGGGTCGGCAAAGCCAGCCGGAACGCCGACTTCAAGGTAGGATCGCTTCTCGGCTACCTCGGTCCACGCCGTATCGACTGGCCGGAGGCTGTAGGTGTCGGCGGTGTTCAGGTCCGACCAGCGGAACGATGCTTCGAGCACCACGGCGTCGGGGCCCATGATGATCGTGATCGAGGGGTAGGTCGAGAGCAGATTCTCGGGCCGGATCGGTTCGATGGCGACGATGACCCGGGCCGGCTCTTCGACCCGTTCGAGAACGACGCCATCACCGGCATCGGCCGGGAGCAGTTCGGTTTGCCGGAGCCACTCGCGGGCGAACGCGACCGCCTGTTCGTCATTGGGGAGGTCGCCCTCGGGAATTTCAGCCCTGGAGAGGTATTGTGCAAGGCCACCGGTGACGAAATAGGTGCCGCTCTCGCCCTCTATCGCGAACGAGCCGCTGCCCTGGTCCTCGACGGTTCCTTCGATGCCGAGGCGTGAGGCGATCGCTTCGACCGAGGCCGCGTCGTGAGCCGGAACGTCCAACCGGTAGACGGGCGCCTCGGAAGGGACCGTTTCGAAGGACCCAGTCCACGACGATTCGAGTTCGAACAGGTAGCCCTGCTCGTTCATGGTCGGCAAATCGGCGGCGGGCAACTGCGAGGTAATTTCCGAATCGCCCGGCGGGGCCGGCGTGCTTTCCTGGGCGGCAGCCTGGCCAAACGTGGCCGTCGTTAGCATGACGCACGACATGAGGAGCCAGCGTGGCCCACTCCACTGAAGACGAGAAAACATGAACGACTTTCCTTTCGAATGACCGGCACCGCGATGCACCAACGGGGTACGGGCGTCAGGCCCGGACCGGGTCGACTTCGATGATGCGGCGGAGTTCGACGACCTGGTCGCGCAGGAGCGCGGCTTTCTCGAACTCCAGATCGCGGGCGGCGGTCTTCATTTGCGATTCGATATCCTTGACCATGCGCGCCAGTTCATCGCGCGGGATGTGAGCGATTACGCCAGAACCGGAATCGTCCGTCGCGTAGCCGGCGCTCTCTTCGGCGACGGCACGAACGCGGTCGGTGAGATCCCTGATCTCCTTGACGATACCGCGTGGCTGGATTCCGTGCCGCTCGTTGTGCTCGATCTGAATCTGGCGGCGCCGGTACGTCTCGTCGATGGCGACCTTCATCGAACGCGTCATGTTGTCAGCGTACATGATGACCTGGCCATCGACATGGCGGGCGGCGCGCCCGATATTCTGGATCAGGGCACCCGCGGACCGGAGGTATCCCTCCTTGTCCGCATCGAGGATAGCAACTAATGAGACTTCCGGCAGATCGAGCCCTTCGCGGAGGAGGTTGATGCCGACGACGACATCGTGAACGCCGAGGCGCAAATCACGCAGAATCTCGATCCGCTCGAACGTATCGATCTCGCTGTGGAGGTAGTGGGTGCGAACCCCCATCTCCTTCAGGTACTCGGAGAGGTCCTCGGCCATCCGCTTGGTCAGCGTCGTGACCAGCACGCGCTCGTTCTTCGCGACGCGCATGTTGATCTCGGCCAGCAAGTCGTCGATCTGGCCCTTGGTTGCGCGCACCGAAATGCCGGGATCGACCAGGCCGGTGGGCCGGATCACCTGTTCGACGACTTTCGATGAATGCTCGTGCTCGAACGGGCCAGGAGTGGCCGAAACGAAGACCGCCTGGCCAATCATCGACTCGAATTCCTCGAATCGGAGCGGGCGGTTCTCGCGCGCCGAAGGCAAACGGAACCCGTGCTCGACCAGCACGTCCTTGCGTGACCTGTCCCCGCCGTGCATGCCGCGCACCTGCGGCAGGGTGATGTGCGATTCGTCCACGAAGAGCAGGAAATCCTGGGGGAAGTAGTCGAGCAAGGTGGCCGGCTGGTCGCCGAAATGGCGCTGCGAGAGGTGCATCGAGTAGTTCTCGATGCCCGAGCAGAATCCGGTTTCCTGCATCATTTCCAGGTCGTACATCGTGCGCTGCTTGAGCCGGGCCGCCTCCAGCACCTTGCCCTGCGACTCGAACTCCTTGAGGCGGTCTTCCAGTTCCAGTTCGATGTCCTTGATCGCCTTGCCGAGCTTGTCCGCATTCGTGATGAAGTGGCGGGCCGGATAGATCACGATGTCCGGGCGTTCGGTCAGGATTTCGCCGGTCAGCGGGTCGACATCGGAGATGCGCTCGATCTCGTCGCCGAAGAACTCGACCCGGACCGCGATCTCTTCGTAGGCTGGATAAATCTCCAGCGTATCGCCCCGCGCCCGGAAGGAGCCGCGGGTCAGCGTCATGTCGTTCCGGTCGTACTGGATATCGATGAGGTGGCGAATGACGCGGTCCCGGCGGATTTGCATGCCGACTCGCAGGTCGACGGTGGTGTTGGCGTACTCCTCCGGCGTTCCGAGGCCGAAGATGCAGGAGACTGAAGCGACGATCAGTACGTCGCGGCGGGTGAGCAGGGCGCGCGTGGCCGCGTGCCTGAGCTTGTCGATCTCTTCGTTGATGTCCGAGTCCTTCTCGATGAAGGTGTCGGTGCGCGCGACGTAGGCCTCGGGCTGGTAGTAGTCGTAGTAGGAGACGAAGTATTCGATGGCGTTCTTCGGGAAGAACTCCTTGAACT
>JACCYX010000340.1 GCA_013696265.1 Chloroflexia bacterium | reverse complement strand
ACACGGCCCACGCCCGCCTTGCCCCGCTCCTCTTCGCGGCGGTGGTAGGTGTCTGCCTCGTCGCGATCCTGGTCACGATGGCCGACGACGGGGGCGTTTCCCGCTCGCGGACGGTCGCCCTGCTCGGGGTGCTGGTGGCGGTCGACGCCACCTTGCGGCTGGTGCCCAGCGTGCTTGGCGCCTCGGCGATCTTCCTGCTGATCATCCTGGTCGGGGTGGTATTCGGGTCCGCGTTGGGGTTCCAGATGGGTGTCCTGACCCTGCTCTTCTCGGCGCTGATCACGGGTGGGATCGGTCCGTGGCTGCCGTTCCAGATGCTCGGCGCGGGCTGGGTTGGGCTCAGCGCCGGGTGGCTGCCGAACCGGGGACCGATGCCCGTCCGAATCGCGACGATTGCGAGCTTCGGGGCCCTTTGGGGATTCCTGTTCGGCGCCCTGATGAACCTCTGGTTCTGGCCGTTCGCGGCGCCCGGCGTCGTTTCCGATGCCGGGCTCTACTGGTCGCCGGAGCTTGGCGCCGTCGAGACGATCGAGCGGTACGCTCGCTTTTACCTGGTGACCTCGCTACCGTTCGACGTGGCGCGGGCGGTGGGGAACATCGTCCTCGTCCTGGTTTTCGGCGGTCCCATCCTGCGCCTGCTGGAGCGGTACAGGTCTCGCTTCACCTGGCAACCCTGGACGGAGCTTGGACCTGTCGCCGATCCAGAGGCCGGCGGCCCGGTTGCTGTTCGGTAGGCGTTGGCGTTCATTTCCGTGCGCCCGGAAAGGGCAATCTCAGGATGTCGCCACCTTGATCATCACCCATACCCCGATGACCGCCGCGAGCAGGTGCATCAGGAGCAGGAAGGCGATCATGTCGCCGGGCGCATCCTCGAGCGTGAATGGCTGGATGAACGAGAGTACGCACACCGCGGCGGCAACGTAGACGAAAGTACGCACCGGACGCGAACTCAGGCGGTTGACAATGGCCAAGACGATGCCACCAAGGGCTAGGTAGAGCGCCGTGGAGAAGATCACGTTGCCGACACCCATCGACGTTTCGCCACCGCCAGGAGCGGTGAAGCGGAAATCGTCCGGAAACGCCCCGGCCGCGTCACCAATAGAAAAAACGATCACATTCACCACTGTCGCGGCCACGATCGCCGCCATGGTGCCGATGAGAATCCGGACGAGGGGAATGCGTTGGGGTGATCGGCTCGACATCGTATCTTCCGCTGACATGGCCATGATCGCTGCTCCTTGTCGGGCTGGGTGGTGATCCACCATCCATCACTCGATGTCCAGGCCCATTGATGAGATCGAGGTGGGGGTGATCCGCAGCCAGGCGCCCTTGAGTCCGAGGCCAGCTGTCTCGCCGCCGTCCGCGAATGTCTGGGCGGTGCCCCGGACCAGGACGGCGCGCGGGCGCCACGGGTTGACCGACGCGAGATCGTCGATCGCGATCGCGACCGACGGGTTGGTCTGGAGATCCTGGTAGCGCCGCGTGCCGGCCAGGTTCCAGCCGCCGCAATCGACCGTCCCGGTGTCGGCGTTGTAGCGGAAGCCGGTCGGGACCACACGCGGGGCGCCGTGCGGATTGACCGTGGCGATGCGTCCCAGCGGCTGGCTGTTGAGGTAGGCGATTTCCTCGTTGGTGAATGTGGATCTGGTCATGTGCATACCTCCATTGATAAGCAGTCGTTGCGCCTGGACTCGGCGGCTGACGGCAACCGCCGTCTCATGCGATAATCAAGAAGCCGGCTAACAGTTAGCTGACTTATAGTTAGCCATGAAACTATGTCGTTGTCAAGGGGTGGGCGCATCATGGGCGAATCGCAACGCTGGCAGGTGAATCTGCTCATCCGCACGCTGGCGTTGCGGCACAAGGGCCGGGCTGGAACCGCGTTGGCCAGGATCGGCTTGTTTCCGGGACAGGAGACGGTGCTGATGGTGCTGGATCGGTTTGGCCCGATGACGCAGCGCCAGCTTGTGGATCACCTTGGCGTGGAGCCCCCGACGCTCTCGACGGTGGCGCGAAAGCTCGAAACAGGCGACTTCGTGTCGCGCACGCCGTGCCCGACGGACGCGAGGGCGACGGTCGTCGATCTCACGGACAAAGGGCGTGCGCTGTTGCCGGAAATCCGCCGCATCGGGCGCGACCTGGCGGAAACGACATTGGCCGGGATGGACGGCGAGACGGTCAGGGTCCTGATGGAGACGTTGCAGCGGGCGATCGAGAACCTCGACGAGAAATGCCCTACCCACGACTAGACCGGCGAGTTGTCGACGGTCTAGTCGCTTCCCGATCCTGGGCAGGTCTCACAGCCGGGGCGGGCCCTGCCGAATCCGCGCGATGAGGGTCTCGACATCGTTCGGCGCTTCCCAGCGGGATTCGATCCACCAGGTCCCGCCCGCCTCGGCGAGGGGCCGCAGCGTCCCTTCCGTCCAGGCCGGGTCGTCACCCGGCGAGACGCCTTCGAGAATCACGTCGAACGGCCCGTGCTGGGTACGGTGCTCCGCCAACCACGACCCGATCGCCGCCAGGTCGGCCGGTTCGGGTTGCTTGAAAGGATCGGCGGAAAGCGACGGCAGGATGCCGTCCCATCGCGCGGCCCGCGCCATCGACTTCGGGCGCGGCCACGACCCCACCACCCAGATCGGAATCCTCGGCCGCTGCACCGGTCTAGGCGCGAACCGGATGTCGTCAAGCTGGTAGTGCTCACCATCGTACGTGAAAGCGTCGCCCCGCCAGGCCAGGTCGAGGATCGCGAGCGTCTCGTCGAGCAGCGCGGCCCGTTGCTTTCGGTCGGTTGTTTCCGGGTGCACCTTCGAGAATCCGCCGTCGTCGACCGCGCCGAGGCCGACCGGAATCACCAGCCGCCCATTCGACAGGTGATCGACCGTAAGCGCCTCGCGCGCTACTTTCCAGGGCCGGCGGCGGGAGAGCGGGAAGATCATCGCCCCGAGCCGGACCCGTTCGGTCTTGACGGCCACTGCCGCGAGGATCGCCCAGGGATCGAAGACCTCCATCTCCCCGGAGCCGCCGCCAATCCCGTCCCAGGTGAAAAAGCCGTCCCAGCCGTGGGCATCGGCCTCCTCCGCCATCCGCACGATGTCGTGCGCCGAACCCGATGTCGCGATGAACCCGAACTTCATGAGGCGTCTCTCCTTTGACGTGCCCATCGTTGGATGTGCGAACGGATGTTCGCTATGTGATCTCAGGATAGTACACGGGTCAATCACTCCTGCACTTCCTGTGAGGCAGCTGGCTCATCGTGGTTCTTGCGATGTCGAAGCGGTGCGCGGAATGCGTTTCCGAGAGGAGTAAGCGGCCCTCAATTGCGCTTATCTCAAATAGATACACCCAGCTTGGATCGTACGCAAAGACGTTTGTGTACAGAGGTGTACAATGTCGGTGTGAGACGATGGGC
>JACCYX010000306.1 GCA_013696265.1 Chloroflexia bacterium | reverse complement strand
AGCAGGATCAGCCAGCCCGCGCTGAACAGGCGGCGGGCGCCGAAGAGATCGGAGAGGCGGCCACCCAGCAGAAGCAAGCCGCCGAAGGCAACGACATACGCATTGAAGACCCAGGAGAGGTTTTCCTGGGAGAAGCCCAGGTCCGCCTGCATCCGGGGCAGGGCGACGCCGATAATCGACGTATCCATGATGACCATGAACTGGGCGGCGGCGATCAGGGCCAACGCAAACCAGCGACGAGAATCCGAGGCGGACGATGACGCGGTCATGACACAACTCCGTTCCGGTAAGGGGTCGATGGCGAATCAGCGGACCGTCAGGTCTTCAGTTCACCACTCCAATGACCGCATTATATACCCCCTAGGGGTATATCGCAATACCCCGTGAACGAGTTGCGAATGGCTTGCGCAACGCAAACAGGGGGCGGGCCGTCGAGGCCCGCCCCCTATTCGCGTTGTCGATGTGGTGTCGAACGTTACCAGCGCTGGAGGAACATCCCTTCTGGATCGTATAGCGGGCGTACTTCGTCCAGCCTCGCCTGAATCATATCGACTCCGCACCCGATCTTCGGTTGAAACGGTCAGGGTCGGAACCGTTCGTCCTGTGACCCATCACCGGCGGACTGGTCATTGCTCTCCAACGCCTTTACCACCGTCTGGAAAGCCGTGATCACCCCATCTCGCTCGGTTGGGGGAATGCCCTCGACAATCCGGGCGAAGTACGCGGCACGGGACGCCGCGACCTGCCCGGCAACGCGCTGCCCCTGCGCCGTGAGCCGCAATCGAACCGCACGGCCGTCGTCCGGATCGCGGTCGCGCTCGACCCAACCCTTGTCCTTGAGCTGGTTGACCAAGCGGCTGATCGTGCTCTTCTCCAACTGGAGGACATTTCCCAGCTCGGTTTGCGAACAGCCGTCGAGCCGGGACAGTTCTCGCAGCGCGTGGGCCTCGGAGACGGAGAGGGGCTGGCCACAGGGTGTGTTATCGGGACGGAGCAGACCGAAGGAACGGATGAAGGCGATCACCTGCTCCTGCAGGTTCTCGGCGTCCCGCTCACTACTCGCGAGTCGTTCTTCGATTTCGGTCATGTACGTCGTCTCCTCTATCGATATGGTTGTATAATACAACTATATCGAGGCGCGGGACACAGCCCATGCCTTGTCGATTCACCGAAGGAGAAGATCAGTGACCATCGTACGATTCCCAATCCGGCCTGCATTCGTGGTCAGCGGGTTCATCCTGTTGGCTGTCGTGCAGCCCGGATTCTCGTACCTTACCGCCGCCCAGGAGTCGACGCCACCGGGCCAGCACGGCAATCATGCGCCCGTGGGCGAAGCGACGCCCGAGTCAGGTACCCGCTCGCCCTACGCGGATGTCTACGACCCGGACGCTCCGATCCGTGCCCTGACCGCCGAGCTGGTCGAGCAAATCCGGCAGGGCCAGGGCGCCAGTCTTGCCTTGCCGGCCGAACTCAACGGCGTACCCGGACCCCGGCATGTGCTCGATTTCGCGGAGCAGCTCAATCTTTCCCCTGACCAGCAGGCCCAGGTTCAAGAGGTTTTCGATCGTTACCTGGTCGAAGCTATCCCCGCCGGAGAGCGTTACCTCGCCGCCGCGCAGGCGCTTGAGGAAGGTTTTCGGACCGGGACCATGACCGAGGAAGACTTGCCCGGACTCGTCGCTGACGTCAGCCGGCTCGAAGGCGAATTGGTGACGATTCACCTGACCGCGCACCTGCGGACCGCCGATATCCTCACGCCGGAGCAGATTTCGGCCTACAACCAGCTTCGCGGCTACGACCAGGGCTGACGCCCTCGACCAGCCAGCGTGGCGAAAACGAACGGCCTCCCGGAACTTGTCCGGAGGGCCGTGTCGATCCACTGTGGGCTGCGGCGGTTACGGCCGACCGGGCTGGGATCGGCCACCGCCGGACCTTACCAGCGCTGGAGGAACATTCCCTCCGGATCGTACTGCGCGCGTACTTCGTCGAGCCGCGCCTGCACGTCTGGCGCCCACGGCGTGCTCATGGTGTTGTGGCCGATGAAGTTCACGTTGGTTTCCGGCAGGAGCCAAGGTTGCAGCGCGTTCAGCGCCTCGCTGGCGGCGGCCGGGGCGACCTCCTCGAAGAGAGGTGGGTACATCGAGGCCAGGAATGTAGTGTAGGTCGCCTGCCGGCCCGTGACCGCCGAGCCGCCGGCCACGTCGGTGGCCACCGCGCCGCCGCCGTGGCGGAGTTCGGCCATCGCGAACGGATTGGTCGTGCCCGCGCCGAAGCGTTCGAGGAACCGGGTTGCCAGCTCCTGGTCGGCATCGGAGAGCTGACCGCCCGCGATCCAGGCCGGGAGCGGATCGGGAGGATCGTTGTGGATAAGATCCATCTGGGTCGGCGTGATGTCACCGACGCCGTCGATGTAAATCGGCGCCAGCGCCCGGAGCGGCGCGGCCAGCTTGGCCCCGCGTCCGGCATCTCCCGGATAGGCAAAGCGCAACATCAGCACGCGCTTGCCCCGAAACGGCGGCGGGGAGATGTCGAGGTCCGGGAAGGTCAGGATGGCGACGCTGGTGGTCACCATCGGGTCCGCCCCCTTCGTCCAGTCGAGCCAGCCCCGGAAGACCGTCTCGATCTGTTCCTCCTCGAAGAAGAGCGCTCCGGCATGGATCGTCGGCAACGGGAAGAGGCGCAGCCGGATTTCGGTCACGATGCCGGGCGCCGCCTTGCCGCCGCGCAAGGCCCAGAACAGGTCCGCGTGGTGGGCATCGTCAACCTCGATCACGTCGCCGGACGCGGTGACGAGCGTGAAGCCGAGCACATGGTCGACGCTGAAGCCGTGGGTGCGGGCCAGCGGGCCAAGACCTCCCCCAAGCAGGTAGCCCGCCACGCCGACGTGCGACGACGAGCCGATGATCGGGAGCAGGTCATGCGCTTCCGCCGCCTTCAGGACATCCATCCAGCGCGCGCCCCCGCCGATCGTGGCCACGTGGGCCTCGGCATCGATGGTAACCGCGTTCATCCGGTGCGTCGTAACCATCAGGCCGGACGTGGCCGCTCCCGTGGCATGTCCGCCCGACTGGACCGAGACCCGATAGCCCTGCTCGCGGGCGAACCGCAGCGCGTCGACCACGTCATCGGTCCGTTCGACGCCAACCGCGAGGTCCGGCGTGTGCACGGTGTTGGTGTGGAACGTCGCGACTTCGGCGGCGTATCCGGGGTCGCCCGGTGCGAAAACCGGACAATTAAGGCGGGTGACGGGGAGGCGCGGTGTCGAGAGCATGGTGGTGGTACTCCTGGACAAGTGGAGCCTGTCGCGCAATCTGAGGCGAGCAGCCGGGGCGCACAGCTACGCCAGGGATGCCAGAGGTTGCGGACATCCCGGTTGGGCGGGCGCACGGCGTGCCATCTCGAGTGATGGCGGACGAGGCCGGATGGATTTCGGTGGGACCCAGAGTCGTCACCCGCGTCGTTTGCGGGCGTTCACCATCTCTAAACGCCGCGCCGGTGAAAAGGTTCCCGAACCCGCACGATCGGCTTGGCCGTTGGCTTGCCCAGCGTGAATTGGCTCGTGCGAGGGACTCCGGACCGCGCTGGCGAGGGTCGCCATGATCGCGCAGATCACCGCCACACTTCCCAGCGCCGCGCGCAGCGATGTGGCGTCGGCGAGCGTGCCCAGAACCGGCGGACCCGCCAGCAGTCCGGTAAAGCCCATCGTCGCCACCGCCGCCACGCCCCGGAAGCTGGCGACCTCGGGATGCGATCCCGCCGCGCTGTAAAGCAGGGGCATGAGCATCGACAGGCCAAGTCCGACGACGGCGAATCCGAGGAACGCGCCAACCACCGTCGTTGTCGCCAGCCCGCCGATCAATCCGACCGCGGCCACCAGGCTCCCGCCTCGCATCGTCGTGACCGGCCCGAGCCGGGTAATCATCCGGTCGCCGGCGAAGCGGCCGGTCAGCATCGCGCCCGAGAACGCGGCGAACGCCAGGGCGCCGGTTCCCTCGCTCGCGCCCAGCTCGCCGTGCACGTAGAGTGCGCTCCAGTCGTACATCGAGCCTTCGCCAAGTCCGGCACAGAAGGCGAGCGCGCCGATTGGCCAAAGCGCCCGTGGTGGGAAAGCCAGACCCTTCGACTTCTCTTCATCCCCGGTGGATTCATCGGCGACCAGCCCCGTGGCCGCCGCCGCGGTCCAGATGGCGACGATCGCGCCGCTCGCCGCGAAGTGCGCGACCGGACCGATTTCCAACGAGGCCAGCGCGCCGCCGATGAGGGACCCGACCAGCATTCCCAATGTGAAGAGGCCGTGCAGGGAGTGCATGATCGGCCGCGCGGCGAGCCGCTGCACGGTCACCGCCTGGGCATTCATCGCCACGCTCGTCGCCCCGATCGCGAACCCAACGGTCCACAGAGCCATGCCGAAACTGACCCGTTCCGGCGCGAGCGCAAGGAGCGGCAGCGCGGCGCACGTCAGGAGCCCGGCCGCCCGTGCGCACCACGGGCTGCCGTAGCGAGCGATCAGCCGGCCGATGACCTGGAAGGAAACGAGTGAGCCAACCGAGAAGAAGAGCAGCAGCGACCCGATCTGGCCCGCGTCGAGACCAAGCCGCGACGTGACCGCCGGAATCCGGCCGATCCACGTTCCGGCGAGCAAGCCGGTGATAAGGAACAGGGATGAAACGGCCAGGCGCGGGCCGGGCGAGCCGATCCTGGCAATCGTGCGTGGCACGTGAACAGTCCTTTCCAGCGGCACGACGGGCGGGAGCGCCTCGGCGCCCAACCCGATCATTCTCGGCGAAGCCCGTCAAGGCAACGTCAAGGCCGGCCCGCTGGTTGCGTCCTCTATCCCGAAACTGGATCGTCAGCCGGCCGCCGCGGGCGACTCCTCCCCTGCCGGTGCGGTGGGCGGCCGGCGCAACGCCCCGGTGAAGGGGGCGATGATCGCGATCAGGGCGGCCACGACCAGCAGCGACGCCTGGATCGAGGTGGCCCGCGCCAGGAATCCGAGCAACGGCGGCCCGGCCAGGAATCCCGTGTAGCCGATGGTCGCCACCGCCGCCACGCCGCGCCCGCTGGGGATGCCGGGCGTCGATCCGGCCGCGCTGTAGACGACCGGGAAGACGAAGGCCAGGCCGATACCCATCACCGCGAACCCGGCGATCGCGGAGGTGGTCGTGCCCAGCAACAGACCCGCCGTCAGGCCGAGCGCCGAGACGATGGCCCCGACCCGCACGACGATGCCCGGCCCGAAACGGGCCACGATCTTGTCGCCGGCGAAGCGGCCGATCAGCATCGTGGTCGAGAAGACGGTGAACCCGAAGGCCGCCATGCCCTCGGTGCCGCCGAGTTCGTCATGCACGTAGAGGGCGCCCCAATCGGCCATCGCGCCCTCGCCGACCGCACCGCAGAAGGCGATCGCGCCGAGCGGCCAGAGCACGCGCGGCGGCAGCGCGAAGCGCAAGCCCTTCTTCTTCGGCGCCTCGTCGGCCGGGATCGGTTCGTCCCTGATCTGGCCGGTGTTGGCCCAGGCCACGAGGCCGTACCCAAGGACGCTGAAGGCCACCAGGTTCGCTTCCAACCCGATGTCGAACTGCGCGAAGACCGCGCTGATCGCGCCGCCGAGCAGCGCCCCGAGGCTGAAATAGCCGTGCAGCGATCCCATGATCGGTTTCTTCAGCCGATGCTCAATGGTCACGCCCTGGGCGTTCATCGCGACATCGGTCGCCCCGAACCCAGCGCCATAGAGGAAGAGGGTCACGGCGAGCACCGCCGGGCTGGGCGAGAGCGCCATCAGCACCAGCGCGGTAACGAACCCGAGGCTGAACAGGAAGGTCGTGCGGTCACTTCCGTACCGCTCGATCAAGCGGCCGATGAACTGGAAGGCGAGGATCGAGCCGATCGCGATGAAGAGCAGCAGCGTGCCGAGCTGGGCGGTGTCGAGACCGAGCTTGTCGGTCAGCGCCGGAATCCGCGCGATCCAGCCCGCGCTGATGAAGCCGACCACGGCGAAGAAGGTGGAGACGGCGGTCCTTGGGCTGGGTGTGGAAAGGAATTGCGGCAAAGTGGTCTTCCTGGTCGCGGCGTGCGGGCGTGGCACGCGCGTCGCGATGCCTCCTTCGAAGCATAGTGCGAAACCCGAGTTGCCGGTTGCGACAAGCGACGACGTTCCTCGTATGATGCCGGCTGGATGTTTCGTTCAGGCGGACTCAGGAGCAGCCTCATGGACCCGGGCATCACTCGAATCGACGTGGCGACGATTGAGGGCAAGCGCCCCCGCGCCGCCGGCAGCAATGCGCGTTTGGGGAATCACGGCGACACGGTACGGTTGCCCCTCGTGCGCCTGACGACCGCCGATGGCGCGACCGGGTTCGGGCGCTGCGCGGCGAGCGAGGAGCAGTTGCGCTCGTTGCTGGGCAAACCGGTGCCCGAACTCTTCGACGATGGGCGGGTGGAGGCGGAGTGGCTGCCGTTCGAACTCCCCCTGCTCGACCTGGCGGCTCGCCTGGCCGGTCAACCCGTGTACGCCTTCGCCGGTGGCGAGCGGCCACAGGTCCGAAGCTACGACACCTCGCTCTACTTCGACGACCTGCACCTGGCCGACGATGGCGCCGCCGCCAACCTGATCGCCGGGGAGGCGCGGGACGGGTGGGACCTCGGTCACCGCGCATTCAAGATCAAGGTTGGACGCGGCGCCCGGCACCTACCGCTCGAAGCGGGCACGGTCCGCGACATCGCGGTCATCCGGGCCGTCCGCGAGGTGGTCGGCCCCGAGGCGACGGTGATGATCGACGCCAACAACGGCTGGAACCTCAACCTGACGAAGCGCGTGCTCACCGAAACGGCCGGCGCGAACCTCCACTGGATCGAAGAAGCTTTCCATGAGGACAACGTGCTCTACGCCGATCTCAAGGAATGGCTGACGGCGGAAGCGCTCGCGGTCCGGATCGCCGATGGCGAGGGGGCCGCCCATCCCGCGCTGGCCGACTGGGCACGCGCCGGCCTGATCGACGTGGTGCAATACAACATCTTCGCCCGCGGCTTCGATCGCTGGCGCCAACTCGGGTCGGACCTCGACGCCATCGGCGTGGAAACGTCGCCGCACACCTACGGCGGTGGCGTCAGCGGTTACGTAACGGCGCACCTCGCCGGGGTGGTTGCCGGGCTGCAATTCGTCGAATGGGATGTCGCGGCGTTCGCGGAGATCGACACTTCGGCCTGGGTCATCCGCAACGGCCTGGTCGAGGTGCCCGGCACGCCAGGCTTCGGCCTGGAACTGGACGACCGCGCCTTCGACGCGGCCGTCGCCCACTCCGGTGTCACGTTGCGCCAGTGACCAGCCTCATTGGAATGTCCACTCAGTCGTGCGGGGCCGCTTCCGTGAGCGGGGCCACCAGTCCCTTGCGGACGGCGACGCTGGCGGCGAGGGTCCGCTTGTTGACGCCGAGCTTGGCGAGGATGTTGCCGACGTGGGTCATGGCCGTGCGCGGGCTAATGTAGAGGGCATCGGCGATCTCCTTGTCGCTCAGGCCCTGCGCCAGCAAGGCGAGCACCTCCCGCTCCCGGGGGGTCAGCCCGAGTTCTTCGGCGGCGGCCGCGCCGGCGTCGGCCGTGTCCGCCTCGTCCTGGGCCAGCCGGAGCGCCTCGGCCTCGGCGATGGCGCCGGCGAGCAGGATCGCCTCGTCCACGGCGGTTTCGAGCGATTGGCGCTTCCCGGATTCGAACGCCGAATGGAACCCCTCTTCCCCCAGCGCGCGGTGGAGCTCGGTCAGCAGGTCGTTGATTTCGAGGCGGCTGCGGTGGGTGATGCCGATCTGGTTCCCTTCGCGCATCGTCGATGTGCTGCCGATCAGGCGCGCCGCCGCCGAGTGGCGACGGTCCTGGGCGGCCGCGGCGGCGAGGGCATCGACCACGTCGGCCAGGAGGCGGCGCGAGCCCATTTGGCGCAGGATCAGCAGCGACTCGTTCAACAGCGTCATGCCGTGTCGAAGCTGGCCGCGACGGACCGCGATCTTCCCCTGGCCAAGCAGGATGCCGGCCTTGCCGAACTGGTCGTCGACCTCCGCCGCGTACGATGCGCCCTCGGCGTACCACCGCTCCGCCGCCTCCGTATCGCCCCGCAGGTAGGCAACCATGCCCAGGTTGCTGAGGGAAAGCGCGATGCCCCGCTTGTTGCCGATCTCGCGCCGGATCGCGAGCGCCTCGGCATGGTACGTTTCCGACAAGTCGTAGTCTTCCTCGAAGCAGGCGATGTCGCCGAGATTGCTCAGGGTGTTGGGCAGGGCGATGGTGTCGCCGATCTGGCGGCGGATCGCCAGGCTCTGTTCCAGCAGTTCGCGCGCCGCGTCGAACTTGCCTTGGATCAGTTCCATCAGGCCCATGTTGTTGAGTTCGTCGCCCATCCCGCTGTTGTCGTCGATCGACTCGTACAGCTCCATGCTCTGCATGTAACAGGCGTGCGCCTTGGTGTTCTGGCTCAACTCGAGCGCCAGGTTGCCGAGGTTGTTGAGGGCAAGCGCCCGCACCCCGACCGGGACATTGGTCGCCGCGTTCAGCGATCGGCTCAACCAGCGCGAGCCTTCGCTGAGCTGCCCCCGCACCAGCCAGTAGCGCCACAGGCCAGAGGCCAGCCGCAGGCCATGGACCGAGGCGGCGCTGTCCAGGTCCAACCCGGTCTGGAGCGCCAGCCGCAGGTTCCCAACCTCCTGGTCGAGCCGCCGCAGGATGATGTGCTGGTTCGGCCCGATCAGGTCGAACTCGAACGAGACGACGAGATCGGTAAAGAACCGCAGCAGGCGGCGGCGCACGATATCGGTTTCCCCGGCCTCGTTGAGCCGGCCCAATCCGAACTCGCGAATCGTTTCCAGCATCCGGAAGCGGTATTCGTTCTCCCCCTGATCGACCCGGATGATGAGGCTCTTGTCGAGGAGCGAGAGCATGCAGTCGAGCACATCGACCGGTCCATCGGAGGGTTCGCCGTCTTCGACCGGAAAATCGACGATGTCGGTAGCGGCGCCGAGCGAGAACGAGCCGCTGAAAATCGCCAGGCGGCGAAACACAACCTGCTCGTCGAGGGAGAGCAGATCATAGCTCCAGCGAATGGCGTCACGCATCGTCCGCTGCCGCGAGGGCAGGTCGCGGGGACCGCCGGTCAGCACGCCGAGCCGGTCGTTGAGGCGCTTGAGCAGGGAATCGGCCGTGAAAATCTTGATCCGGGCCGCCGCGAGTTCGAGCGCCAGGGGCAACCCGTCGAGCTGGGCGCAAATCTCGGCCACGACATCCGCGTTCCGGTCGTTCAGGGTGAATCCGGGCGCGGCGGCGCGGGCCCGCTGCACGAAGAGCGCCACCGCCTCGTTGGCGGCCAGCGAGACCACGTCGTTCGCGGCGCCGGGCGGGGGTGGGACCAATGGCTGAACCGGAAACTCTTGCTCGCCCTGGATGTGCAGTGGCATGCGGCTGGTGACCAGGGCTTTCACCCCCGGGCACTGGGAAAGCAGTTCGACCACGGCGATCGCGTCGCTGATGACGTGCTCGAAATTGTCCAGCACGAGCAGGAGCTGGCTGTCGCCAATCGTCGTCACCAGGCGGGACATGAGCGTCGCCTGGTCGCCAACGGGCACGCCAAGCGCCTGGGCGATCGCCGTGCGGACGAGCGAGGCATCCGGCACGGACGAGAGGTTGACGAAGGCAACGGACCAGCCGGCACTCTCGACAACCAGGCTTGCGGCGCGCAGGGCCAGCCTCGTTTTTCCGACCCCGCCGGGGCCCGTGAGCGTGAGCAACCGGAGATCGGGGTTGGCGAGAAAGGCGAGGGTGGCTTCAGTTTCCTGGACACGCCCAATCAGCGGCGTCAAGGGTCTCGGGACCGGCTCGGCCGTGAACGCCCGAACGGAACCCGCCGTGGCCGGCTCCGGGGAAACCTGGGATGGAGGCGTCTCAATCATGGCTGTTCAACCGCCGAACGCCGTGGCACGATCCCGGTCTCGTCAGACTGCAGGTATTCCGGAAACGCTCATCCGGCAATCACGGCGCGATCCGGTCACGTTCAGGAACGCTTGCGAACCGGCGGAAGGTTCCCGCCGTGTGCGCAAAGGTCTTCGGCGTCATGGAACACCGTCGTTCCCGATGAATCGACACGGCTCAACGCGCGAGTGACGATCGTGTTTCCCTAGGCTGGCGGGCGGAATGGAACAATGTTTGGAACACGTGCGGCAGAGCCACGGTACCTCGCAACCCCCGTGTCAAGGTACGCGTCAAATGTGCATCCATTACCCCAATTCGTCAAGATGACGAATTGGGGGTGTACCCGGCCCCAATTCGCCGGAAACACGGCATCCAGCGAAGACCGAGGGGGCGTATACCCTTTGCGGACGGCACACCGCACGCACCGGCCCACGACACGAAGAGGACAGCTCCCATGATCGACCGCCGACGGCTCGCCACGCTCCCCCTGCTCGCGCTCGCCCCCGCCGGGCTGGCGCGCGCCCAACCGGCCGATTCCCCCGTTGCGTCCACCGCCTGGCCGGAGAGTGACCTCGCCAGCCTTGGATTCGACCCGGCGCTGGGGGAAACCCTGATCGCCTCGCTCCCCGACTACCCGGCGGTCACCGGCGTCTGCGTGGTCCGCTCTGGACAGCTCGCGTTCGAGCATTACCGGGGCGGGTACGACGCCGGCACGCTGGTCAACATCCGGTCCGTCACCAAGAGCGTGACGAGTACGCTGGTCGGCATCGCGCTCGAACGTGGCGACTTCGACGACATCGATCTCACCGTGGGCGACCTGATCCCCGACCGCATCCCGCTCGATGCCGACCCGGCGGTTGGGGAGATCACGATGCGCAGCTTCCTTTCGATGTCCTCAGGGTTGTGGTGGGACACCCATGACGACTGGCCGATGTTGCTGGAGGCCGAGAACTGGGTGCAGACTACGCTGCGGCAACCGATCGTCGCCGGGCAAGGGACGGAATTCATCTACAACACGGGCGGCTCTCACCTGGTCGGGGTCATGCTGGCGACGGTCCTCGACCGGCCCCTGGAGGACTACGCGGACGAGTTCCTCTTCCCGCCGCTCGGAATCCAGCGCGGCGACTGGATGCGTTCGCCCCAAGGCGAGGTCAACGGCGGCTCCGGCCTGGAGCTGTTGCCGCGGGACATGGCGAAGCTGGGCCAGTTACTCATGGATGATGGGCAATGGAATGGGACGCGGCTCCTGCCGGGCGACTACGCCGCGGCCGCGACGACGGAACAGAGCGAAGGCGAGAGCGTCACCGGCGGCAACATTGGCGTGCCCTACGGCTTCCAGTGGTGGATCACCGGCGCGACCGGCTACGAGGCGTTTTTCGGGTTGGGCTACGGGGGCCAGTACATCTACGTCGTGCCGGCCCTGGAACTGGTCGTGGTGGTGGCGGCCGGATTCGAGGAAGGCGAGCAGCCGATCCTCACCTCGCACCGGCCCATCTCGGAACAGATCGTGATCCCCGCCATCGTCACCTGACCGCGATGGTAAGTTGGAGTTGCCCAGACAGCCGGAGACACTCGCGGGGCTACTGGACCGCGGGAGGCCACACGGGGCCTCCCCTACTGACGGTTGGTCGCCGGTGTCGATCTCGTAGGGGAGGGTTAGCGGTCCGTGAACGACGTCTGGCCAACCCGGATCTTGACCGCGTATGCCCTCCCGCGATGCGCCGCGACCGGGATCGTCCCCTTTGCGGCAACCGGAAATGCGGTTCTTCGCCTCGCTACCGCCACCGAAACCAGGCGGGAGGGTCCCACGCTGCGCTCTGGACAGGCGCCCGCGAGCCGCGTGTCGTCGCGTGGAACGGCTTCACGGCTCGCTAGCCCTCCCCTACACGATCCGAAATGACGCGAATCCTCAAACAAAGTGCATCAGGCGTTACGAAATCAGGGGCGCGCGCCTCACTGAGTTGTCGGCTCCCGGCGAGCCGTTCCTGGCCCAAAAGTCACCCGTGTTTCGACAATGGTCCCGTGCCGCCCTTGACAGATGCGGCGCGATGGTGCTTCCTTTGCGGTACACAGCGGCGGCAAGTGAAGAGTCGTACCAACCAAGCGAGGAGCGCGTTCCATGCCCAGGTCCCGTCAACAGCAGGCCGGTTTCACCTCTCGACCCTTTTCGCGGCGCTCGGCGATCCGCGGCGCGGGGATGGCCGGTATGGCCGCCACGATCGGCGCCTACGCGAGCGGCACGAAGGCGGCCACCCTCGTGCAGTCGACCCCGACCGTCGACATCTCCGGAACCACACTCAGCATCCTCCAGTGGCAGCACTTCGTGCCCGTGTTCGACGAATGGCTGACCGTCTTCGTGGAAGAATGGGGGACGGCCAATGGCGTCACGGTCCAGCTTGACCGCGTCAACACCGCTGACATCCCCGCGGCCTTCGCGGCCGAGATTTCGGCGGAACAGGGGCACGACATCGTCGAGCACATCGCCTCGCTGCCGCAGTACGAGGAATCGGTGATGGACATGACCGACCTCGTGGCCGAGGCCACCGCCCGGCACGGCGCGCAGCTCGATATGTGCATGCGCAATTCCTACAACCCCACCACCGAGAAGTTCTATGGGTTCACCCACGGCTACGCGCCGGATCCCGCCAACTACCGCCGGAGCCTGTGGGCCGAAGTCGGCCTGGACACTGGCCCCTCCACCTTTGACGAGTTGCTCTCCGGCGGCACCGAGATCTGGAACAACCAGGGCGTGCAGATGGGTATCGGCATGTCCCAGGAAATCGATTCCAATATGGCCGCCCAGGCCATGATCTGGGCCTTCGGCGGCGCGGTCCAGGACGAGGGCGAGAACATCACGATCAACACCCCGGAAACCCTGGCCGCGGTCGAGTACATGAAGGAACTCTTCGAAAGCTGCATGACCCCCGAGGTCTTCGGCTGGAACGCCGCC
>JACCYX010000303.1 GCA_013696265.1 Chloroflexia bacterium | reverse complement strand
CGGCCAACCAGGGCACTTCCTCGCAACTGAAACCGTTGACGATATAGAGCTTCTCGAACATGTTCGCGCCGCCCGCCAGGCTGTTGGGCGAGTAGGGATTGAAGTTGATCTGCGGCGCCGAGCCGCCACCGAAGCTGCCGAGGTTGAGGCTGTCGATCATCGCCCCATCCTGGGCGGCGAACACGCCGTGCGGCAAGCCGGCGAAGGCCAGTCCAGCCGTACCGAGGGCGGCGCCTTGCAACAGCGCCCGCCGGTTGACGTGGTGCTGATACGGCGTTCCGCAGCTATCGCCGGAACACGCTTTCGCCTGGATGACCGCGCGCTTGTCCTGGTTGCTCATGGGTCTTGTACTCCTCTATGACGCTATCGGCCCGTTCGATCTCTACCGCCTGGCCAGGCACGGCCCCGCTAACCGCCCGTCAGGGCGATTTCGCGATGACGGGTGTTCGCGGTTGAATCGGCTTCGATTAGCTCGTCGATGGGTGCTCCTTCCTTGAATGGGTTGCGGTCGCCGTTGGCCATCGTGAAGCCCGTGGCCGGGTCGAAGGGGCAGCCGCAACTCGCGCGAATAATGGGTTCGGTCGTGAGCACGACCTCGTGTTCGATGGATTCGCCGCGCTCGATCAGTACCAGCAGGGTCCGCGCCGTCTGCTGTCCCAGGGCGCGGGCCGGTTGCGAAACCGTGGTTAGGGGCGGGGTGGCGTAGCGGGCGAACGGCCCGTCGTCCCAGCCGGTGACCGCGATTTCGTCCGGAACCCGGACCCCGCTGGCGGCGAGGGTACTGAGCATGCCGGTGGCGATCTCGTCGTTGCCGCAGACCACGGCACGCGGCCGCCGTGCCAGATCGAGGACGCGCAGCGCGGCCTGCACCCCGGACGCCTGTTCGTAGGCGGAGGAAAGCGGTTCGTCAGGCGGCGTCAGTTCGGCGTCGAGGTGGGCCTGGACGAACCCGCGCCAGCGTTCGACGGCGTCGGGCGCGCCCATGATGTTGCCCACGAACTCCAGGCGGTCGTAGCCGTGATACTGGATCAGGTGGGTGACCAGGGCGAGGGTGCTGGCGTAGTTGTCGACCCGGGCGTTGGGAATGCCCGCCAGTTGGGGCCGGGCCATCGTTACGATCGGGACGCCGCGCGCGGCGAGGCGCTGGATGAGGTCGTCGCCGATCGTGCCGCCCATCACGGCCAGTCCGTCAGCGCGGTCCGCCATGCCCAGCACCTGGGTGTCGGCGTTGGGCAGCAACTCGGTGCCGAGGATGAGCAGGCTCATCCCGGCGGCAACCGCCTCGACCTCGAAGCCGTGGATCACTTCAGCGTAATAGGGTCCGCGCAGACCGGGAAAGACGATCCCGAGCGTGCCGTGGCGGCGCTTGACCAGGGCCCGCCCGAAATGGCTGGGCCGGTAGTTCAACTCGTCGATTGCCGCCAGCACCCGGCCGCGCGTCTCCGCCGAAATGTGATCGAGCCCGCGAGCGACGCGCGAGACGGTGGCGATCGAAACGCCAGCCCGATCAGCGACTTGATGCAGGGTTGGACCTTTGGCGCCCATGCTTCCCTCGCTCGCCGTAAACGTTTACAGTGTGCGGGAAGTCTACCGCCGCTTCGCTGTTAACGCAACATTGTGACGACTTTACGTTACGAAAGCGGGCGTTTAATGGTGCCAGAACAAGGAGAGCGAGCGGCTTCCCAAGAGACTGTCATGCCGAGCTTGCGAGGCATCCCCCGGCGCAGCCGGTACACCTGAACGGTGGTCGCACCGTCCCCCATGCTGGCTCGCTGCGGGATGACGTACTGCCGGCTGCGCCGGGGATACCGCTTCGCGCAGGGATTCCTCGCAAGCTCGGAATGACAATTTAGTAGTGTCGGAAACGTAGCGAGAAAGGGGCCAACCATGATTGAAGTTCGGGACAAGCGGATCGTCATTGACGGCACGCCGCGGCTGCTGATTTCGGGGGAGATCCACTACTTCCGGCTCAAGCGCGACGAATGGGACGACCGCATTGTGAAGCTCAAAGCGGCGGGCGGCAACACGGTTGCCTCCTACATCCCCTGGCTCTGTCACGAGTTGGAGACCGGCGAGATCGACCTCGACGGCCACACCCGGCCGGAGCTCAACCTCGGGGCCTTCATCGACCTCTGCGCCAGTCACGACATGTACTTCTTTGCCCGGCCCGGCCCCTTCATCATGGCCGAGATGAAGAACGAGGGCATCCCGTATCGGCTCTACGAGGATCACCCGGAACTCGTGCCGGTCGGCTGGGACGGCGATCCTGCCCCGGTCCGCACGCTCGACTACCTCGCCCCGGCCTTCCTGGAGGCGGCCCGCGGCTGGTACGAGCACGTCATCCCAGTCATCGCCAGCCGCCAGATCGGGACCGGCGGCAACGTGATCGCGCTCCAGCTCGACAACGAGATCGGCATGCTCTCGTGGGTCACGAACACGCCGGACCTGACCGACTTCGTGATCGCCGATTTCCGCGACTGGCTGGTCGCCCGCGATGACTACGATGCCGCCGCAACCTACGGCAACGCCGTCGAGGACCTGCCGGCGTTCGCCCGGCTCGTCCGCTCGCCGGGCGAGGATATCGCCGGCGACCTGATGCACGATTTCGGTCACTCCATGCGGAACCGCTTTGCCCGCTACGTGGCCGAATTGCGCCGCTACGCTGAGGAGTTCGGGATTTCCGGAATCCCGTACATCATCAATATCCACGGCACCGAGGCGGGCGGCGGGGCGTCGTTCCCGATCGGCATCAGCCAGCTCTACGAGAGCTACACCCAGGCGCCCGGCTACCTCGCGGGCAGCGACCATTACCTTGGCGACCTGACGGGTGTGAACGCCCCGGACCTCTACCTCATGAACGCCTTCATGGAGGCCGTCAATGGGCCGGACCAGCCGCTCACCTCGGTTGAGTTCGAGGCTGGGGAGGGCGACTACGGCTCCAGCATGAGCGCCCGGCTCGATCCTTCGGCGGCCGATTTCAAGCTGCGGATGTGCGTGGCCCAGGGGAACAGGCTGATCAACTACTACCTCTTCACCGGCGGGGTCAACTACCGGCTCGACCGCGTGACCGGTGACGGCAACGACCGGATCAGCTTCACCGGCGAGCGGCACGGCGTGAACGCGCCGGTCAACCCCGAAGGCGAGGAGAACTACACGCTGCCGCGCCTGGCACGGACGAACCGGATGCTCGGCGCGCTCGGTCCGGCGGTCGCGACGGCAACCGAGGAACGGGACCGGATCGCGGTCGGGTTCATCCCCGACTACTGGATGACGGAAAGCGTCTACCCCGGCAATGGGGCGATGGGCGAGATCGCCGAAAACCTCAAGCGTCACCGCTTCGGCGGGCCGGGCGGGGTGATGGCGCGGGCGATGCTGCATCTGACCTACCGCTACACGGCGGTGAATATCCAGGATGGGCCGCTCGATGTCGCGGTCACGCCGGTACTGGCACTGGCTTCGGCCCGCTACATGGACGCAGCGGTGCAGCGGAAACTGGTCGACTGGCTCCAGGCTGGCGGGCAGCTCTTCCTGCACGGCGAGGTGCCGCTCTTCGACATGACCGGCGAGCCCTGCACGATCCTGATGGACGCATTGGGTCTGCATCACGTTGGGCTGCGGTGGGCCGATCACCGCTACTTCCTATCGGTCAACGCCGATGGCTGGGCCGCGCCGCGCCCCGAACTCCGCGCCCGTTTCGCGCAAACGTTCGCGCCGTTAGATGAAGGGACGCTCTTCCGGGTCTACGGCACGGACGAGGCTTGCGCCTTCGACATCCCGGTCGGAGATGGCCGGGCGATTGTCGTTTCGGCCGAAATCCCGGCTGATCTCGACTACTTCCGGAAGGCGTTCGCGCGGCTGGGGGTCGAACCGGGCCTGACCCATGACCACCCGCTGAACGGCATCTTCCTCTCGTCCGCCGCCACCCCGGACGGCGCGCGCTTCGTCCACGCGCTGAACCTCGACGGCATCGACAAGGCTGTCCATCTGTTCGATGAGGGAGAGCCGCTCTTCGAAGGACGCCCGGTCATGCTCCGGCGCCGCGACGGCGTGATGCTGCCGGTCGACCTCGACCTGGGTGACGTGCGGGTCGCCTGGTCGACGGCGGAAATTGTGGAAGTCCGGCCCGATGGGATCATGGTCCGGTTGACCGGAGACTCGGATGCGCTCTCGCTGGTGACGAAGCGGACGGTCGTGGCCAGTCCCGATTACGATGCGATGCTGCGTGAAGGGAACGTCCTCGTTACGTCCCGGATTCGCGGCACGGGCGAGGAGTTGCTTCGGATCGATTGGTTGTAGGTTAGGAAGATGATCTCCACTCCATGACGGGAGGATGAACGTTGGCTTCGCATTTGGTAGTGGCAAAGCTTGTCTTTGCCTGGTCTCGGGGTCGAGATGAACTCGACCACTACCAGATTCGGGCGCCATATTCTCTACAAGGCGATGACCTGTTCCGATGCGCGGTCGGCGCGGGTGGGGACTTCGAGCCTGGTGAGCAGGGCGGCGAGTTCGTCGCGCTCATGGCTGGTGATGTTGGCGAGCGGGGCACGGGCGGGTCCGGCCTGGTAGCCCAGGATCTCCATCGCCGCCTTCATCACCGAGACCTCGTAGCCCGGCCGGCGCTGGCGCAGGGCGTAGATCGGCCTCACCACTCGCTGGTGATACGCGGCCAGTCCGGCGTAATCGCCAGTGCTCGCCAGCCGGTACAACTCGCCGGACGCCTCCGGCCAGAAACAGGCCAGCGACGACGTGAACCCCTCGGCCCCGGCCGCGAACCAGGGGCCAACCAGGTCGTCGCCGGTCCCGGCCAGCCAGACCACCCGGTCCTCTCCGCACTGTTCGTTTACATGCTCCCGGATTTGCTGGAAGAGGCGCACGTCGCCGCGCCCGTCCTTGAAGGCGATCACGTTGGGCACGTCGTTGACCAGCCGCTCCGCCATCGCCGGGGTGAAGAGCGCCGAGTCCCGCGCGTAGGGAATCACCGGCAACGAACTCGCGGCGGCGATTTCGGCGTAGTAGGCGATTAGCGCGTCCGGGTCCGGCTTGCCGTAGTAGGGTGGCACGATCATGATCGCGGCCGCTCCTGCC
>JACCYX010000299.1 GCA_013696265.1 Chloroflexia bacterium | reverse complement strand
ATCCTCTTCGTCGGACGGTTCGAAGAGTCGCGCAAGGGCTTCCGCTATCTGCTGCGGGCGTTGCCGCTCGTGCGCCAGCAGTTTCCCAACACGCGGCTGATCGTGCTTGGGTCCGGGCGTCCCGAGAAGTTCGAGGCCCAGATGGAGCGGTACGGGGTGCATGGCGTCGAGTTCAAGGGGTTCGTGTCCCAGGAGGACAAGGCTCGCTACTACGCGAGCGCCGATGTCTGCTGCGTGCCGTCCACCGGCAACGAAAGTTTCGGCTACGTGGTAGTCGAGCCGATGGCGGCCGGGCGCGCGGTGGTCGCCACCGATATTCCAGGCTACGCGAGTGTCGTGAAGCCCGAGCACGATGGCGTGCTGGTGAAGCCGAGCGATCCACAGGCCCTCGCCCTGGGATTGGTGCGGGTGCTGGCCGACCGGGAACTCCGGACGCAGCTGGGCGCCAACGGCCGGGTCTCCGCCCGGAAATACGATTGGCCGAACGTGGCGGCCCAGGTGCTCGACGCCTACGGGCGAGCCTCAGCCAGCGCTGGGGAGGCGGGCTGGCGGCAACGAGGCCGTTAGCAATCGTGGCTGCCCCGCCACGATCCGATGCCATACAATGCACCGGCAGGGTTGGAGGGAACACGCGCTCGTGCGGGCCTTCAGGCGGCACGGGCGCGAAGGGGAAACGCGGTGATTTCGGAGCGGATGGGCGAGTGGGTCCGGGGGTACATGCTCCACGTCGGGCAGTGGCTGGCCCGCACGGGCCTGACCGCGAACATGGCGACGCTGCTGGGGTTCCTGCTCAACGCGGGCGTTGCCGCCGTGATCGCATCCGGTCATCCGCGCATCGGCGGGGTGCTGCTGCTCGTCGCCAGCGCCTTCGACATGGTTGACGGCGCGATCGCGCGGGCGACCGGGTCCGTGTCGAAGTTTGGCGGGTTCTTCGACTCCACGCTCGATCGGTATTCGGAAATCGTCGTCTACCTCGGGCTCCTGATCTGGCTTAATCAAACGCGGGACGATCATCTCGGCGCCGTGCTTGTGCTGGTGACCGCCACCGGCGCGCTCATGATCAGCTACGCGCGGGCGCGTGCCGAGGCGATCGGCTACGGCGCCTCGGTCGGTCTGGTGGCGCGGCCGGAACGGGTCGTTTTGCTGGCGGCCTGCCTGATTATCAACCAGCCGCTCTGGGCCCTCTGGATCCTCGCCGCGGCCACCCACCTGACGGCGGCCTGGCGCATCCTTCACGTCTGGCGCGTGACCCAGGCCGATGAGACCGCGAGCGGACCGGCGCCCCGCGATCCGGGCAATCGATGACCCAGCACGAGCCCGAGCGGCCGCGAACGATCGTCGTACCCGGCCAACCAGCGCGGGCGGAGCGCGTCGAGTCCGGCGACGAGTTCGACGGGCTGGTGAATCCCCGCGACCTCGGCTCGGCCTCGCGGTCGTGCCTGGCGATCATCGTCATCCTGCTCGTGATCGCCTTGCTGCTCTGCGTCTTCCTCATCGGGTCGCTGGTGACGTAGGGCGGGGAAAGTGGTAGCGCCGCCACGCCTCCTGTTGCGCACCATGCCGAACGCGATTCTACGCCATCCCCACGAAGCCGGGATTCGGCTGGCTTTCCATCTCGTGATACGTATCCAGAACTACCGCAATGCCTTCGACGCGCCGGACATCAAGACCGGGATCGCCTCGATCAGGTCGCGGCGGGCTTGTTCGATCGCCGCGGCGAACGCGGGATCGGCGGCGGGTAGCGGCGATGCGGCCAGTTCGTCGTCGTCAAGCAGATGGAGCGTGCCGTCCGGCAGGATCACCACATCGAGGTAGAGATCGTGCCAGACCAGGATGTCGCCATTGTCCCCATCTCTGTCCATGAAGGCGGGGAAGGTCACGTTGCCGTACCAGCCGCGAAACTCACCCTTGGGCGAGAACACGGCGAAGGCGTTGAACGGGTGCTCGGCTGAGAAAAACTCCCGTAGCGTGTCCCCATGTAGGAATACCAGACCGCTCACCTCAACGCGCCCGTGTCCCCACGTCGCGACGACTTCGATCCACGGCGAAGGAGCGATTGTGTCGGCGACGGTCGCCGCGTATCTCGTGGTTTCGACGCCGTCCGGGCCGCGCTTGACCACGGTGACCACCGTGGCGGGCGTGAGCGCCGCCAACGCCTCGACCGAGGCGGGATCCGGTTGCCAGCCCGCATCCCAGGATGCCCTGGGCACCCGATCAATCGTCATCGAATGATCCCAGGAGCCGCTCGACGATCACCACGTCGCGCCACCTTCCATCCAGCTTCGCGTGCTTCTCGTAGACGCCGACCTCGCGGAATCCAACTCGTTTCAGCAGGTTCAGGCTGGCGGTGTTCTCGGTGAAGACGCGGGAGACGAGCTTCCAGAAACCGGCCCGCTCGGCGGCCTCGATCAAGCCCTCCATCGCCAACCGCCCGGCGCCGCGGCCACGCTCGTCGCGGGCGACGTAGACCGAGAACTCGGCGATGCCGTCGTAGCACCCGCGCGGCCGGTAGGTTGAGGTCGCGGCGAAGGCGACAACCCTCCTGCCATCGGTCACGACGACGACCGGGTAGCGGGTTTCGAGCCACGACGCGATGTCGGCAGGCGTGCGGTGGCGGGTCTCGAAGGTCGCGATCCGGTCGTCGATGCCCTCGTTGTAGATGCGCGCGACGGCCTTGCAATCGGCGAGTTCCATTGGGCGGATGGTCAGGGTCATGTGTCGGCGACCTCTCGCATGGCAAAGCGTCCTCCCCGCCGCCGCCCTTCCCTAGAACCGTCATTCTGAAGGCGCAGCGAAGCGATAGCCGAAGAATCCCCGCGCGCAGCGCAGCGATAGCGCATCCGACGAAGTCGGATCAATGGTGTGCCTGGCGTTCGCTCGCCTGGTACAGCGTTGCCTGGCGCATACCGGCTGCGCCGGGAGATACCGCTCCGCTGCGCGTCGCTGCCTCGCAAGCTCGGAATGACAATAAAGATTGGGCCTTGAGTGCGCAGAACGAATCATGTCCTACCCGCGAATCAGGCCGAGGACCTCGGCCGACCGCTCGTCGAGCAGGGCCTTGTCGTCCGCCTCCACGTTGAGCCGGAGCAGCGGCTGGGTATTCGACGCCCGGAGATTGAACCACCAGTCGTCGAACTCCACGGTCAGGCCGTCCAGGTGATCGAGTTCCGCGCCCTGGCTGGCGAAGTGCGATTCGACACCGGCGACGGTTTCCTCGACATCGGCCACCTCGGAGTTGATCTCCCCGGAGCGGAACCGGCTGTCGATTGGCTCCAGGATAACGGAGAGCGGCTGGTCTTCGTCGGAGATGAGCTGGAGCACGGTGAGGAGCGCGATCAGGCCGGAATCGGCGTACCAGTTCTCGCGGAAGTAGAAGTGGCCGGAATGCTCGCCGCCGAAGATCGCGTCCTCGTCGCGCATCAGCGCCTTGATGAACGAGTGCCCGACCCGTGACCGGATCGGCCGTCCACCGTGTTCGGCAATCATCTCCGGCACGGTCCGGGAGCAGATCAGGTTGTAGACGACGGCGGAGCCGGAGAATTTCCTGAGCAACTGGATCGAGACCATCGCCGTGGTCATGTCTCCGCCGACGAAACCCCCGTGCTCGTCAATAAGAAACATCCGGTCGGCGTCGCCGTCGAATGCGACCCCGAGGTCGCAGCCCCCGTCGACCACCGCGTGCTGGAGATCGCGGACGTTCTCCGGCTCGATCGGGTTGGCCTCGTGATTGGGAAAGGTGCCGTCCAGCTCGAAGTAGAGCGGCACGACCTCGCACGGCAGCTTCTCGAACACGGTCGGGATCAGCGACCCCGCCATGCCGTTGCCGGCATCGATCGCGATCTTCAGCGGCTTGATGCCGGACCCGTCGATCATCGAGAGCGCGTGTTCGGCGTAGGCGCTGAGCACGTCGCGCTCCACGAGTTCGCCCCGCTTCGACGGCGCATCGGGGAAGTCGCCGCTGACGACGAGGTCCCGGATCTCCGCGATGCCGGTTTCCATCGAGAGCGCGCGGGCCTCTTCCTTGCAGATCTTGAACCCGTTGTAGGCGGCCGGATTGTGCGAGGCGGTGATCATCACTCCGGCCCCGTAGCCGTACTTGCCGACCGCGAAGTAGAGCGTATCGGTCGAAACCAGCCCAATGTCGGTGACGTTGGCGCCCCCGTCGCGCAGGCCGTCGATCAGCGCCGCCGAGAGGGCCGGACCCGACACCCGCATGTCTCGGCCCACGACCACCTCGTCCGCGTTGAGGAAGGCGACGGTGGCCCGCCCGATCCGGTAGGCGATGTCGGGGTTCAACTCGTCCGGCACGATGCCGCGGATATCGTAGGCCTTGAACAGGGCGCCAACCCTGGCGTCGAGCGGTGCGGGATGGTCATGGGTCATGGTTGTCTCCTTCTGGGCCACGGCTCGTGGTCGTCGTCGACTTGCTGCGTGAAGTATCCCCTATTCGGTCAGGATGCCGGAACATCGCCGGGTATCATGAGCACGACGACAACCTTCGAGTTCAAGGAGCCCCCGCCAATCGTGTCCACAGCCGCAACCGCCCCAATCCTTCCCCAGGCGCGCGTCCCGCTCGCGTTCGATACCCCGGTCGACCTGCACCTCCACACCTACGCCAGCGATGGCTTCTGGTCGCCATCCGGCCTGATCGACGATCTCGTCCAGCGCGGGATCGCCGTCGCCGCTGTCTGCGACCACGACACCCAGGATTCTGTGCTCGAAGCGATCGCGTTGGGGGAGCGCCGGGGAGTCCACATCGTACCGGGCACCGAAGTGACGGTGCGCTGGGGCGGGCGCCAGTGGCACTTGCTCGTCTACGGCATCCGGCCCGACGACGAGCGGCCCGAAGCCAGGGGGTTCATCGACCTGATGGACGGGCACGACCGGCGGTTCCAGGAATTGGCGGTCGATGCGCGGCGCCGGGTCGAGGCGTCGGGCCGGCCGATTCCGTCCGTCGTGCGCGAGGTGGGCGAGCGGAAGATGATGCCGGTCCACATCCTGCGGGCGATGATTGCCGACAAGCATGTGCCGCGGCTCAAGGAAGCGGCTGAACTGGTGGTCGAGCTGGGCGGGAACTTCACCTACGACACGCCGCTGGAGGAGGTTGTCCAGGTCGTTCGCGAGGCCGGCGGCGTCTCCGTGCTGGCGCACCCGGGCCGGGCCGACCTGGGACTGGCCCTGACCGCGAAGACGCTGGATCAGTTGCTCAAGGAAGCGCCGATCGACGGCATAGAGGGGCACTACCGCACCCACACCGATGCCGACACCGCGCGCTATCGCAAGATGGCCGGAGCGCGCGGGTTGCTGATCGGGGCTGGGTCCGATTCCCACGGACCTGGCGCGCCGGTCGACCCCCGCCCCTGGCACGCGAACTGGGCAAAAGGTTTGCTCGTGCGGCTCGGCTTCGAGGTCGCCGATCCGGACGACGGCCTGGTCTGGACGCCAGGCATGGACCCGCTCGCCGCCAAACCGCCGAAGCGCGAACGCAAGAAGCCAGCCGAACGCCAGGCCGTGACCGTTTGAGCGACATCCTGATAACATGGCTCTTGACGGAATCAGCCTGAACATCACCCGCTTGACGTGCCGTTTGGCAATGAGCCGGCACAGTGAAGATGGAGAAGTGGCACATTCCTGTTCCTGAGAGCGCTTTGGCCGGGGCGATGACCGCGGCAACGGCCATGACCTCATACCAGCGGGACCGTTTGCGCCACTTCGTGGCGCCGGTGATTCCATCCATGATGTTGGGCGTGTCCGGTGCGGCGCTCATGCTGGCCGCCTGCTACTGGATTGGCCTGGTCCCCGGCGACTGGGCCAGTCCGGTGGTCCTCTTCCTGAGCGCCATGCTCAGCGCCGCCTTTGCCCTGGTCACAAGGGCCGCCGCTGGCAACGGCAATCTGGATCTCACTGGCTACAGTGCCTGCCTGTTCATCTTCGTCGTGTGCGGAGGGGTGTGCGGAGCGGCGTTCCTTGACGATCAGGGCATCGTCTACGGGCTGCCGTACTGCATGCTCGCGGCCGTTGCGGCATCCTTCTTCTGGCTCCGCCGCCGGCACTTCATCTGTGGGCAACTCGCGGCGTTCGTGCCGCCGCTCCTGTTGCTGCTGGCAAGGTCGCACACTCGTCCAGAGTGGTCGTTCGCCATCCAGCTGGCGACGATTGCCCTGATTGGCAGCACGGGCATTTTCCTCTTGACGGCCCGAACCAACCAACGGCTGTACGCATTGTCGTCGGAAGTCGAACACCGGGCGACGTACGATGGGCTCACCGGTCTCCTCAATCGTTCCACCTGGATCCAACGGGCCGAATCGCGCCTGGCCGAGGAGCAGCGACTGGGACGGCAGATCACGTGTCTGTTCATCGATATGGACCGATTCAAGCAGGTGAACGACGTTCTTGGCCACAGTGCCGGTGACGAGCTGTTGTGCCAGGTGGCCAACGTGCTCCAGCGGTACGAAGTTCCCGACCGCCTGGCGGGACGGATTGGCGGCGACGAGTTCGTCATGCTCCTGCCGGGACTCGGGGTGCGGCAGGCGAAAAATCTGGCGGATGGCATTATTGGAGCCATCCAATCTACGCAACGCGATCGCCTTGGATCGGTGGCCAGCATCGGAATCGCGGCCAGTACCGGTGCGGACTCGCTGGATCACCTGTTGCGTCGCGCCGACCTCGCCATGATGAACGTCAAGGAACGAAACCGGGAGCGGTCGTTCGCGGACGATTCGTCACTGGCCAGCTTCCTGATTGCCGCGGCTGATTGAGGGCAATCTCACCGCACGCACCGCGGTGGGCGCAAGCGAGATCGTCTCACGAACACCGGCATTGGCACTGGGGTAGGGCACCGTTCGGTCCCGACCAGCAGCATGCATGAATGCGGCCCTACAG
>JACCYX010000336.1 GCA_013696265.1 Chloroflexia bacterium | reverse complement strand
AGCCACGGCGGCGTCGTGCTGCCGGACGGCTCGATCGAGGAGGTCAGCGTCGATTTCGATACGCTCGCCGAACTTTCGGCGGTCTCCAAAGCGAAATACCGGATCGGCGGCGCGGTCCAGCACGGGGCCTCCACGCTGCCGGAAACCGCGTTCGGCAAGTTCGCGGCCGCCAGCGCGGTCGAGGTCCACCTCGCCACGGCGTTCCAGAGCGCGATCTACGATTCTCCGTTATTCCCAAACGAGCTGCTGAGCCGGATGTACGCCTGGCTTGATGAGAACCATTCCGACGAGCGCAAGGCCGGCGAGACCGACACCCAGTTCTACTACAACACCCGCAAACGCGCGCTCGGTCCCTTCAAGCGGGATCTTTGGCTCCTCCCGGATGAGATCAAGGCGGGCATCTTCGACGAGCTCCGGCCGCGGTTCGTGCTGATCATGAACGAACTCGGCATCGCCGGGCGCGGCGACCTGGTCGACCACTACGTCAAGCGCTTGGACTTCCCGATCTACCGCGAGGGTTCGTCCGAAGGCCAGACCAGCGTCGACCTCGGCAAGGAGGGCGAGTGAACAGACTCCGCGCGCCCCATCGAAATCCGTAGGGGCGGTACCGCCATCGACCGTGAACGACCGCTCACCCGCTCGGATCCGGTCGATGGTGTGTCCGCCCGGCTGGTAGCGAACGGCGGGATCGGGGCCGCGTCGAACCGGGCGGACACCCCTGTATCGCGGTTGGCCGGGTGTCCTTCGCGACCGGGGGTACCGCCCCTGCGCAGATCTGCAATGCGCATCACTCGTCACGACATTCCCGCACCAGGTCATTCCCGCGGTTTCGTCGCCCGAATGGTGACCTTCGTGCTCAGCGGGCCGAGACGCGGCAGGTCCGTGCCAGCCTCGGCCTGTTTGCGCCGCTCGCCGGCCCGAAGCTCGGTTTCCCGGTCGCCCACCACGATCGTGCCCCAGGCCAGCGCCCCAAGGTGCGGAATGTCGTGGTGCGGCGAGCCAGAGCGGGTGACTTCAACTGGCTTGAGTCCGGCGCGTTCCAGCATTCCTTCCAGCCCTGTCCGGCGGTAGTGCCGGTGCCAGCCCTTCATCTTCGTTTCGAGCGGCTGCTTGCCCAGCCCGGTGACATCCTGCACGTAGCGAAAGATGTTCAGTGCGTCGAGCCAGGCCACCGGTCCCTCGACCGGTACGCGGATCGTCAGCGACCCGCCCGGCGCGAGCAGATGCGCGAAACAGGCGATCCATGCCTCCTCGTCGACGACATGCTCCAGCACATCGAGCGCGACGATCCGGGGCGTGACGATCGAGGCCGTCGCCAGGTGGGGAACTGGTTCCGCGGCTCGGGTCGATCCCAGTTCCAGATGTTCCCCGCCCCAGACGGCGTTCGCGAGGATCGCGGTGTGGGATGTCGTGGTTCGAGTCGTGAAGTCGATCCGGTCGTGCGCCTGGACCGCGGGTGGAGACGTGTCGATGGGAACGGTGAGGGTCAAGGGGAATCATCCTGCCTGAAGTTCGATTGCGTCACTTCGTATACTCCCATACATCCAGGGCGGTTCCGCGATCACCACACCGGAGTTTCACATGCACATCGTTTCCCTGCATCCCATCGACTTCGAGACGGTTCGGCGCTACGTGGCGGCGCTCAACGGGGCAACCATTGACCCGTCCGGGCTCGAGGCGCCGCCCGGCAACCTTTCGGAAGACACTGCCCGCGCCCGGAATGGCGACGAGCGAGCCGCCATCCGCCTTACCTATGGTTTGGCCCTGGCGCTGGGCCAGGCAACGCCCGTCTTCACCTGCCAGGATGCCTTCGGCCTCTCCTTCTGGGAAGCCCAGGTGGATCGTCCGCTCGGGATGCTGATGCGGCCCCCGGCCCGCCTCTTCATGGACGCCGGCCTCGATGCCGCGGCCGCCCGCGCCATGCCGACCCGGCTCGATCTCCAGCTCGGGATGATGGGCGGCGCCTACATCCCGGACCGCCTGGCCGAGCAGGCTCATCAACTCCTTGATGACCACATGGAGCGGTCGGTGAAGCGGCTGATGGCGGCCGAATACGACCCGATGGCCTCGCTTGGCCTGATGTACGAAGCGGTTTCCTACGCTCGCGAACACGGGTTTGGACTCTACGAAGCAATGGACGTGACCGGACCCGATGGGGAGGGGCTGCCTGGCTCCACCGTCCTCCGGCCCGACCGCAAGCGGCTCGATCGTGATCTGGTCCAGCGAATCGCCGGCTACCAGAAGCCGCCCAAGCCGCCCGGCCTGATCCAGCGGATGTTTGGCCGGAGTGGTTCGCCCGCCAGCGTCAACGGCCACTTGCCGGAGGGCGATTCGTGAGGCTCGGCGTCAACAGGCGCCGACGCGGCGTTGCGCTACGACGCGAACCGCTGGGCGGAGCGGGCCTTCGCTTTCGCCGCTTCCTCGTCGCGATTCTTCGGTGTCGCGGAGGAGTGCAGCGAATCGAGCAAAGCCGCGGAAACCCGGGCGATCTCGGCGACTGCCGTATCGAAGGCGGCCTGGTTGGCCTGCGACGGCTTGGTGAAGCCGCTGATCTTGCGGACGAACTGGAGTGCCGCGGCGTGGATTTCATCCTCGGTCGCCGGTGGCTCGAAGTTGAAAAGTGGCCTGATGTTCCTGCACATGGTCCGATGCTTCCCTCCGTGAGCGGATGGCTGGAAAACGAGCGGGCCGCTTGCGCGGGTCTCACCCTCACTCCTATCGTACCGATCGTGGCATGCCGGGCGCTACTTCCAGCTTGCGAAACGGAGACGCGCGAAGAAGGCCGATGACCGTTCGTCTCAACGCGAAGGATCGATCATGACCTCGAAGTCGACGCGGACGATTCGCCGGGCGCGGGTCGAGGATTCGGTGCTGCTGGGTGAACTCACCGAACGGTCGTCCACGCATTGGGGATGCCCGCCCGGCTTCTTCGATTGGGCGCCGGGCGCGTCGGACGTGCCGCCGGAGTACATCGCTGGTAATCCGGTCTACGTCCTTGAGGAGGATGGCCGGATCGTCGGCTACTACGGCTTTACGAAAGAAGGCGGCGACCTCCTGCTGGACAAGCTCTTCGTCGATCGCCACCGGATCGGGACCGGCTACGGCAAGCGGTTGTGGCTCCACGCGGTGGACACCGCGCGCGACCTCGGCTACCGGGAGATGATCATCGGCTCCGATCCCAACGCCGCGCCGTTTTACAAGGCAATGGGGGCCGAGTGGTATGCGGAAAAGCCGACGCCGAGCCCGGAGTGGACCGTCCAGATGTTCCGCTTCGCGATTCCGTCCATCGCTTTCAGGCGCGCGCTGCCGGAGGATGCGCCCCAACTCCATGCGCTGACGGGCCAGTCGACACTCTATTGGGGACATGAACCGGAATTCCTAGATTGGGAGCCGCAATCGATTGCCGTCACACCGGAGCTCATTGCCGGCTCAGTGACCTATCTCCTCGAAGAAGGCGATCGCATCCCTGGCTACTACACCCTCGTCGGCGAACCGCCCGGGATGTCGCTGGATAAGCTGTTCGTCGAGCCGGACCTGATCGGGACTGGACGCGGCAAGCGGTTGTGGCTTCACGCCGTCGCCACGGCTCAGGAGATGGGAGCGACCGTCCTGACGTTCGCCGCCGACCCGAACGCCGCGCCGTTCTACCGGGCGATGGGCGCCGAGTGGGTGCGGGAGGAAGAGACTGCTCGGCCTGGCTGGAACCTGCAGTGGTTCCGGTATTCGCTGACCGGCGATCCGTCGTAAAGTTGCTGACCGCGTGTCTCGGCTCGACCGACGAAAGTTCAGGGTTCATCCGGATTCCGTAGATATCCGCTACCCGCCGTTTCTCCAGGTGCGGAAGCGGCTCAGAAGCACGTCCCGGACCTCAGGTGAGAGGTCCTCTTCGCGCAGGAGACCGGCTGCCCCGACGATCGCTTCCATCTGCCGGAGATAGACCGGGCAGTCGGGACAATCGACCAGGTGGTCTTCGAACCGGGCGCGGGTCTGCTTATCCAGGGCGTCTTCCAGGTAGTCCGTGACCAGGTCGACGAATTCCCGGCACGTCAGGTCACCCAGGGCAACGGCCTCACCGTTATCCAAGTTGCTCGACACAGTTAGCGCCTTCTCTCAGATACGGTTCCAACGTGATCCGGAGCCTGGTTCGCGCCCGGTGCAGGATCACCCGCTGATTGGCGGCGCTGATGCCGAGTATGGCGCACGTCTCGTCCGCGGTGAGGCCGTGAACGTCACGCAGGAGCATGACGCTCCGGTAACGACCCGGCAATTCGTCGATTTGCCGGAGGATGAATCCGCCCGCTTCCTCGGCCAGCACGTGGCGTTCCGGGCAACTCTCCTCGTCCGCGAGCGGATAGGTCCAGTGGCCGGCCCACTCCTCGCCGGGCGGAACGAATCGGTCTGGACTCATTCCCCGCAAATCGTCCCGGTCCGCATCGGAGTCGTATGCCGAAAAAGGGCGCGAACGGCTCTCCCGTGTGCCGCGTCGTTTCGCCTTGTTCGCCAGAATCCCAAAAATCCAGCTCTGGAGCGGAGAGCGGCCCTCGAACGCGTGGATGCCCTGGACGACCGCCAGCCACGTCTCCTGCGCCACCTCCTCCGCGGCGGAGGCATCACGGACCCAGACCCGAGCCAGCCGGACCAGGGAGGTGTGGTGGCGCTGGAGGAGCGTTTCGAACGCGCTTTCCTCGCCGCGCCGGAGGCCCGCGATCAGGCCCGACTCGATATCAGGTGGGCCCTGCCTGGAGGGCGAGCCCGCAAGTTGAGATTCGTTCGTGGACATGGCGATCCCAGGTCGTCGGTAAGGAGCGGGAAAACTCATCGCTGGTGACCAGTGTACCGAGGTTCGATGGACATCATGGCCAGGTGCATGATCTGGATCCCTCATGGGTGTTTACGGTGAAGCGCGCTGAGTCTTTGCCGGGGCGCGAGTCCCCCGCCTGCCGTTCGGTGAGTAGCTGGCTGGGAACGCAGTCGACAGGCTGTTCCGACGCCGACAAGGGCTTCCGTTAACCCCGATCAGCGGCGGCCAATGCGCTTGCGTGTTTCAGACGAGTGTACGCAGGATGTCATCCATTGGATCGCTCTCGATGTGCCGCGGGTGGGAGGCGAACATCTCCAGTGGGTGCTGTAACACTTTCGCCTGGTGACGGAACTCACTCCTGCCGGGCCCGAACCTGAGTTGCGGAATTACCGCTCATTTCTCTTCGTGGCGGCTCGACGCATCGACGTATTCGAAGGGTGTCATGTTGGATGACGACCTTTCCAAGAGGAGGATGCACATGTTTCGTTTCAAGCGTAGGCACCGGCACCTGGATTCCGTCGTCCACGGCAGGATTGCGAGGCGTCGAGACCGGGACCTTTTCAGGTCGCGATCGAAAGTCCGCGTGCTCACTGGTCCTTCCGCCGTGATCAAGCTCGCACTCGTGGCCTTGCTCCTGATTACGGGGAGCGCGACAAGCCTCGCCCAGGACGCCACCCCGTCGAGTGAGGAGGTGCAGCCGCCGCCGTCCAATGTCGGCACGGATATCCCCATAACCTACCAGGGACCAGCACCGTCGGGGTTTAAGAAGGAATTGGTCGGCCCGGTCGAACTCCTGCGGGCGGCCGATGTCGACCTTGAGACGTTTACGTTCACGTTGCCGCTCTACCGTGGCGAGATGACCGACGGTACTCCGGTTTGGTACATCCTGACCGACACCACCGACGAGGGCAACGCGAA
>JACCYX010000260.1 GCA_013696265.1 Chloroflexia bacterium | reverse complement strand
CCGACGATCCGCACCTGCCGCTCGACGGGATCGGCGTCGTGGTCGAGATCCCGAAACGGGACCGTCGTGCCGGTCTGCCAGTGATCCCACAACTCCGCGATCTGCTGCCGGCCCGTGCGGGCGAGGCCGTCGCCGTCGCGGTCGATCACCGCGTCCTGGGCCTGGATCGTGAATTGCCAGCGGCGCCGCCGGGCCGGGCTGTCGAGCAGTTCGAACTCGGCCCAGAGCCCAACCAGCACCGGCGCCCAATCGGTTTGGCTGAGCCAACGCACGCGTAGCATGAGGAAGCGGGAGACGGCGGCCGCGCTGGCGATATCGGCCAGGAGCGTCACGTTGTTGTTGGCCAGGGTGTTGGCGCCGGGAATGGTGACGTGCGTGGCGACCGCAATCCAGGTTGCCCCGGCATCGACGCTGTAACTGAGTTGGAGCGAAAAGCCGGAGTTGGCGCTGGCCGGGTTGCCGGGCAGGTCGGGCGAGGCGAACTCGGCCCCCAGCTTGCGCCAGGCCTTGTCCTTGTCGCGGTCCGAGGCGTCGATCAGGGAGGTGACGTAGTAGCTCGCGCCGGTGCTGTAGTTGTGATTGGCGGGGGATCGCCAGACGAGCCGGAAGAGCTGGAACGCGCGCGTTCCCGCCTGGTGGACGCCGACATCGTAGCCACCGGCGCCGGCGAGGGGAATCGGCTTCAGCCAGGTCACGCTGGTGGCCAGGTCGCGGCGCACGATCCACCAGCCGCTGCCGTCCCAGGCCCAGAGTTCGCTGGAGCCGTCGCTGGTCACGATCGAAACCACCAGGTAGCCGGCGGCGACGCACGCGCCGTGGCAGGTGACGCCGTGGAGTCCGGTGTCGCGCCAGCCGGCCCGTTCGCCATTCGGGTCGTGCTCCAACACCATCTTGCCGATCCAGGCGTAGGTGCGGCCCCCGAACCCAAGGATGAAGGCGTAGTCGTCCTCGGCCACCGCCGTGCCGTGCTGGAAGAAGGGGCGGAGGTCGCCGTTCCAGCGGAGGACTTCGATTCGCTCATTGGATGTGGTGCCGGGTTTGGGGATCTCGACTTCGGCGACGCGTCCCGTGTACGAGTAGATCGCGGCGGTGGTCGCGATCGTGACTTCGGCCTGGGCGGTGGTGAGGCGTTTGATTTCGGAATCAGTCCAGCGGAACTGGATGCCGGAGCCAGTCACCATCCTGAGCATGTTCGCGTAGCCGGTGCCGGCGGCGCGGGCATCGGCCCAGATCGCGTACCCGGCGTAGGAGACGATGTCGTAACCCCGTTCGGCGGCGAAGAGCACGGTTGGCGAGGTGGCGTCCGGGTAGAGGACGTGGGTGATGTCCTTGGTGCCGCCGAACGTGATCAGGATGTTCCCGCCGTAGTACGCTAGCCCGTGGATGATGTTGCCGGCCCCGGCGTCGTAGACGAGGGTTGGCGCGCTCCACGCGGCGGCGTCCAGAGTCACGGTGCGGTAGAGGTACTGGCCGTAGCCGATGTAAACGTAGTCGCCGATCTGGACGGCGGGGTAAGGCCATTCGGAATCGGCGACCGGACCGGACGCGGACCAGGCCGAACTCGTGGCGTAGGGCCAGGGCCGCACGCCCTGGCCACCGTGGGCGGGACCGATCGTCGTGCCGTCCCAGCCCCGGTCGCGTTCGAGCTGGAGCGCGCGGCCGAGACCGCCGAAGAAATCGGTTTGGGCGATGCGCCCGGTGCGGCCTTCGTCCATGCCGTCCTGGGAACGGGTGTAGGCGATGGCTCCTCCCTCGCGGCCCCTGGCGGGAACGAGCATGTAGGAATCGCCGTTGAGCACGATGTCGGATGCCTGCGTCACGGGGAACTCCTTCAGTGGAACGGGAGATCAGGCCCAGCCGGTTCGTTTCCATTCCCACTCCCGGCGCGTGAACCAGCGCAGCCGCCAGGTGGGCACGAAGCGGACGCGCCACTCCGTCCGGTAGTGGCGCACCACGCAGCGGCAGTTGACGTGGAGGGGAGGCGCGGGAATGGCCTGGTGCTCGTGCCAGGTGCGGCCCCGCATCGAGCCGCACTCCGGGCACGTCCGTTCGTCGCTGGCGGTGTCCCAGCGGTACCAGCGCACGGGGTAGACGACCGCGACCCGTTCGAGCACCCACCGCGCGACGCGGACGAGGCGGGAAACGAATGAGAAGACCGGTTCCAGCACGTCGGCCACCCGGTCGCGGAAGCGGTCCCAACCCTCTCCCACCGTCCTGCGCACGGAAACCGGTTGCGGTTTCCAGTTGCCGGTGCG
>JACCYX010000258.1 GCA_013696265.1 Chloroflexia bacterium | reverse complement strand
GCGCGTTGGGGAGGTTTCGCTGGACCCGGATCGGCACCCGCCGGACAACGGTGAAGCCGCCACCCATGCCCGCCTGGTGCATCCGTCGGCGATTCCGCTTGCTCTGCTTGGCCATGAGGGGATCTCCTGGATCTTGGGTGAATAAGCACCACCAAGATACTCGGGACGGTCCCCTCATTTCATCGCTGCCAATGTCTCACATGTTTCTGAACTTCTACACGGACGTTCCCGGCGGAAGGCGTATCCCGGCCCCGCTTTCCACGCCACATACGGACATCGCCGCGGATTGTCCCGAACCGTTGTATAGTCATATAGTCGAAGCCGACTATTCGGAGGCGAGTATGAATGCGTCCCTCAAGACCCCATTGGCCCTCAGCATTCTCAGCTTCCTGCGCGAGCGGCCGATGCACCCCTACGAGATCAAGCACATGATGCGGGAACGGCACCACGACGAGGTTGTCAAGCTGCGGGGCGGCTCGCTCTACAGCACGATCAACCGCCTGGAAGCCGAGGGGCTGATCGTGGCGACGGGCACGGAGCGCGAGGGTCGCCGTCCGGAGCGGACGACGTACGCCCTGACGCCCGAAGGCGAGACGGAACTGCTGACCTGGTTGCGGGAGTCGATCGCCGTGCCCATCCGGGAGTTCCCCCACTTTGGCTCGATGCTGGCCTTCCTGCCGCACCTCATGCCGTCGGAGGCGTCGGCACTCCTGCGGGAGCGCCTCGCCAGTCTTGAGGCCGAGGCGGCGCAATCCGCACTGGTGCTGGAGGATGAGTTCTGGGGACGGCTGCCGCGCATGTTCCGCATTCATGCCGAGTACGCCACCCACCTGCGGAACGCCGAGATAGCCTGGGTGCGGGCCCTGGCGGACGACATCGACGCGGGGACGCTGGCCTGGCCCGACGTGATCGTCGCCTGGCACCGGCGGCGCGGGAGCTGGAGCGACGGCAGCGACATGGAATCGCCGGTCGTTCCTCACGAGACGTAACCGGTTCCCCGACCTATCCAATTCGCGCCTCGACCAGATAGACATTCGCATTCAAGGAGCACCCCGTTGTCCCACCACACCAAGCCGCACACTGACCACCCGCAAACCGGTGACCAGGAGCCGTCGCGCGGCGTGCTGGCCCGACTCGCGCCGCTCCCGACCGGGGGCCGGATGCGTTGGGTGGTCCTCGCGTTCTGGATCGCGGTCGTCGCCCTGACCGCCCCGCTCGCGGCCCGGATCGGCGAGGTGGAGGATAACGGCTCGCGGGCGTTCCTGCCGGGCTCGTCCGATTCGCTGCGGGTCATCGAACTCCAGGATCAATTCGAAACCGGCGATTCGATACCAGCGGTGATCGTCTACCAGCGGGACGGCGGCCTTGCCGCTGAGGATTTGGCAAAGATCGAGAGCGACGGGGCGGCAATCACGGCGGCGAACCCCGCCTTCCAGGCCACGCCCCTGACGCCGTCCGAAGACGGCCAGGCGGCACTGCTGACCGTGATCGTCCCGGACGTGGATGACGACCAACTGGCGTCCGATGTCGCCACGCTGAGGGAGCTTGTGTCCAGCGATCTTCCGGCTGGGCTCGAAGCCAAGGTTACGGGCCCGGCCGGGATCGGGGTTGACCTCGGCGAGGTGTTCGAGGGCATCAACGGGCGGCTGCTGGGGGCGGCGGCAATCGTCGTCGCGGTGCTACTGCTGATCACCTACCGCAGCCCGTTCCTCTGGATCATTCCGCTGCTGGCGGTGGCGCTGGCCGACCGCCTGGCGAACGGCGTGCTCTTCGGGCTGGGGAAAGCGTTCGATATCGCGATCAGCGGCCAGAGCGTCGGAATCATGGCGATCCTCGTCTTCGGGGCGGGCACCGATTACGCCTTGCTCCTGATCGCCCGCTACCGAGAAGAACTGCGGGTCCACGAGCGCCCGGACCAGGCGATGACCGTTGCGTTGCGGCAGGCGGCCCCGGCCATCCTCGCCTCGGGCGGCACCGTGATCCTGGGCCTGGCCTGCCTGCTGGTGGCCGACCTCAACTCGAACCGCTCGCTGGGCCCGGCCGGGATCGCGGGCATCCTCTGCGCGCTCGTCCTGACCCTCACCCTGCTTCCCGCGCTGCTCGTAATCGCCACGCGCCGCGTCTTCTGGCCGTTCGTACCGAAACTCGGTTCCGAAGGGAGCGACGCCGCCGGTTTCTGGGCGCGAGTCGGCGCGTGGGTCAGCCGCCGCCCGCGCCCGGTCTGGATTGGGGCAACCCTGTTGCTGCTCGCGCTGTCGGTTGGGGTCTTCAACTACTCAGTCAGCTTCAGCCAGGACGACCAGTTCACCAACGAGCCGGAAGCGATCCAGGGCGCCCAACTGATCGCCGAGAGCTTCCCGGCCGGGGCCGGGTCGCCGACGACAGTGATCGCCGACCTTGCGGCGGCCGATGCGGTGCTGCCGGTGATCGGCGGGGTCGAGGGCGTCGCCGATGTCCAGCCAACGGGCGAAACGGACGATCTGGTTTCGTTCTCGGTGACGCTGACCAGCGAACCGGGCACGGACGAGGCCTTCGACACGATCCAGGCCCTGCGTGACGCCCTGGCCACCGATGCCCCAGGGGCGAACGCGCTGGTCGGCGGGAGCGACGCCGAGGGCTACGACACCGGGCGGGCCAGCGAACGCGACCAGAACCTCATCATCCCGCTGGTGCTGCTGGTGGTCTTCCTGGTGCTTGCCTGGCTGCTGCGATCGTTGCTGGCGCCGTTGCTGCTGCTGGCGACCAACGTGCTCTCGACGGTGGCCGCGCTGGGCGTGACGGTCTTCATCTTCCAGAACGTGCTGGGCTACGAAGGATTCCAGGCCGGGGTGCTGCTGATCGGGTTCGTCTTCCTGATTGCGCTCGGGGTGGACTACAACATCTTCCTGATGAGCCGCGTGCATGAGGAGAGCCCAATCATTGGAACGCCCGCGGGGATGCTCAAGGGCTTGGCGGTGACGGGCGGGGTGATCACCTCGGCCGGGATCGTGCTGGCGGCGACCTTCGCCGTGCTTGGCATCCTGCCGCTGGTGGCGCTGGCCCAGGTCGGCTTCCTGGTGTCGTTCGGGGTGCTGCTGGATGCCCTGCTGGTGCGCTCGATCCTGGTGCCGGCGATCACGTTCGACCTCGGCAGGCGGCTCTGGTGGCCGAGCGGGCTGAGCCGCAACGATGGCGCGCCAGACGGGGACTGATTCCGGGGGCCGGCTCTCGAGGCGGGAGGGCACCAGAGCCTCCCGCACGAGATTGCCGATTCGTTTCCGGTCGATGCTGGCGAGGTGAGGTCCGGTCCTATTCCGGACGCTGTTCGGCGTCGTTGAGTTCGCGCTGGCGATCGGCATCCTCGTCGTCGAGGGCGTCCGGCATCAGCGCGTCGGTGACGGGGTCGACCGCCTTCTCGACGGAATCGACGAGCGAGTCGTCATCGCGATTCTCGTTCTCAACCTGCCGCTGCTGATTTTCCGCGATCTCCCGCTCCACAGTTGGGTCGGACATGGGCTGATTCCTCCTTTAATGATACGTTGAACGGAACGTCTCGCAAGTATAAACGGCTGCCGCCAGTCAGGGGAACGGGCAATGCCCAGTCCGAAACCACCGTCGCCACCGATTCCTCCCGAACGAGCCCAGGCGCCACCCGTGGACAACGCGCCATCGCTGCGCCACAATGGCGTGGCAGACACATCATGGCCGCGCGGCGTTATGGTTCTCGATCGAACCAGGGAACGGCGCTCCACCAGCCTGACGGTGTCCAGGGACCCGTTGTGCAGCCAGAAGAAAACGCGCGAAGAAGTTGCTCGCGCGGTCGTCGTCCGGGACTTCATCCCGGAGAGGAGAATGACATGGACGCTCGGACCAAGGCTCGTCTCTCCCGCCGGTCACTCGTCGCATCGGCCGCTGGCGCCTCGGCCCTGGCGCTCGCCGGCGGCGTGCCGCGCGCCGGTGTCGCGCAGGCCCAGGCGACGCCCTACGATGGTGAACCAGTCACCATTGCCTACGGATTTTGGGATTCCGCCCAGCAGGCGGCGGTCGAGGCCCAGATCGCCGCTTTCAACGC
>JACCYX010000217.1 GCA_013696265.1 Chloroflexia bacterium | reverse complement strand
AGGCGCGCGACAACAAGCTCGCGCTGGCCGAATTGCAGGGCGGCACGTTCACCCTCACCAACGGCGGCGTCTTCGGCTCGCTGCTTTCGACCCCGATCCTCAACACCCCGCAGGTGGGAATTCTCGGAATGCACACGATCCAGCAGCGCCCGGTGGCGCGGGACGGCGAGGTCGTGATCCGGCCAATGATGTACGTCGCGCTCTCGTACGATCACCGGATCGTCGACGGCAGCGACGCGGTGCGGTTCCTGGTCACGATCAAGACCCTGCTCGAAGACCCCGAGAACCTGCTCCTGGAAGGGTAGTCTCGGCTCGATGTTGACCTGAACGACGCCCGGTCGTCACACTGCCACCGGGCGTCGTCGCGCCACGTTCTCCACGCGTGTGACCTGGTCGCTACGGGTGTTCACATCGCTCCAGCGAGCGACCCGCTTTCGCTCCGGCGCGCTGCCCTCAATGTCGCTCAGATGATGTGGCTATGGAGCGGTTGATCTTCGCCCACATGCCCCCACACCGTCATGGAATTACGGTGACGATGCCTTCGCCAATCATCGACCTGGCCAGTTTTACGCGGATTGCCGGGGCCTATGGATTGCCTGCTCCGGTGGAGCTTCCCACACCCTGGATCGGCGCCACGAGCCAGGCGTTTCCCTGCACGATTGTGTCGTGAAGGTTCCCTTCGCGAATCCGGATGCGGTCCAATGCCTGACGATCGACTCACGTATGGTTCAGGTTGTACGTGACCTGGGAGTCCAAACGCCCGAGCCGCTGGCGCTGGACGAATCGCTGGAGATCGTGCCGGTTCCATTTGCCCTGTATCGTCTCGTGCCGGATGCCGAACCCCTGGCCAACGGTGGAAGCGCCATGGCGACACAACAGGCATGGTGGGAAACCGGGCGCCAACTGGCCAGGGTGCATCGGGTGCTCGACCAGGACGGCTTTCCATTTCACCTCAGGACGTTCCGCCAAACAGCCGAGGTGGATCCCCGGCCATGGGTCGAAGACCTCCACGGCCAGGGAATGTTGATCGCCACCGACGCAACGTGGCTCAGGGCGGTCCTGGAGCGTCTTGCCCCACTGGTGGACGAGAGTGACCCCACCGCCCTGTGCCACGGCGACGTGAACGCCGCCAACATTCTGGTTCATCGTGAAACCGGCGCGTTCCTCGCCATCATCGACTGGGCGGGAGCCGGCTGGCTGGATCCGGTCTGGGATTTCGTTGGCGTGCCGTTGACCGCCGTCCCGTTCCTGCTTGCTGGCCACCGATCGGCCGCGCCGTTGCCTGACGATCATTCCGCGGAATCGCGCATTTTCTGGTGCCAGGCCCAGACCCGCCTGCACACCGCCATCGGCGAGGCCGGCCGCAGCATCCAGCCCGCCAACCTCGATCGGGATATCCGGCAACTGCGGCGCTTCGCGGCAAAGGTGCTAGGGGTTGGCAGGTGAGCCGCCATCCACCAACCGTCATGTCAAGCTGGCACTTGGTTCTCTATCCAAGGCTGATTGACGTTTGCGGCTCCTCCCCACACCGTCATGTCGAGCTTGCGAGGAATGACAATTTGTGATGGCCACGCCACCGCAACTAAAACTTCTCGTTGAGGACGGGGAACGCCTTCGGGAAGAGCGCCCGCAGCGTTGCCTGCGCGGCGGAATCAGGATCGCCCCAGCCCCGGAAGGGGAAGGTCGCCGGATCGATGCCGCTCCAGACCAGCGCGCTCAACCCCTGGACCGTGAGGTGGCAGACCGGATCGCCGCCCTCGCGGACCTGGAGCGCGCCGCCCTCGCCAGAGAAGGTCCAGACCCCGTTGTTCCAAGGGCACTGGTCGTCGACCAGGGTGACGGAAATCGCCGCGTCCGCCCCGGCGGCGATGCCGTCGATCCCGGTGACGGAGACCACCCGCCCCATCGGCGCCGGCCAGGCATCCTTGTAGACCGTCGATGATTGAGCGAGCAGATCGCGATACCAGAGTTCGGGATACTCCTCCGGCCCAAGCTCGATCACGGCTTCGGACACCTGGTCGACGTGGCGGCCGATCCAGGCCAGGAGCTGATACCGGGCGGCGGTGGTGGTGTAGTAGAACGTGTCGGCTTTCAGGGTTTCCGTGTAGCCGGTGATCTCGAAGGTCATCGCCCCGGTGACCTCGCCATCCTCACGCACCATCGCCACCCAGCTGTCATTTTTGTCCCGCCACTCGACCGCCTTGGCCT
>JACCYX010000214.1 GCA_013696265.1 Chloroflexia bacterium | reverse complement strand
TGGAAGACTCAAGCTTCATCGGCTATTCCATCCTCGCGGGCGAGATCACCGTCGACGCCGATTCCTGGACTGGCGATCTGGTTGTTGCCCAGACCGAGCGCGATGGCGTGATTGCGTTCTTCGACGGTCCGTTCACCCTTCCGGCCTCGCGCATCCCGGTGGTGCCTGCCGACCAGCTCACGATTGGGATACCGGTCGCCGGATTGCCGTCGGTGGCAACCCCTGCCCCATGACGAGCGACTGTTCTCTCGATGCACTGGCAGCGAATGGGAGTACCTCATGACCCGGAAACATTGGGTTCACATCGGAAGCATTGCGGCAGCCTTGGGTGGTCTCAGCTGGCTGGCGAAGGTAGCGGTGATCATCGCGACTGACGGCAAGGTGAACGACGAGGGGGCCGCGGCATTCTTCTACCTGCTGGGGGTGGCGCTCATGGCAATCGGCTCGACGGCCGTCGGTAGCCAGCTGGCGGGTGGCCGGTCGTGGTGGGTACTCGCCGTGGCCGTGGCACTTTCGCCAATCCTCCTCGTCGTCTCGTTCGCTATCCTGGACGGCGTTACCAAGCCATTGGTGGGTGACCGTGGTCCGACGTATTGGGGAGACGAAGCGGGCATTCTGGTCACGGGTGTGGTCTGGCTCATGATCGGCGTTGGCCTCTTCTGGATCGCCCACCGGACCGATGGCGGCGGGGCGATTGTCCACGTGCGCCAGGCTGCTGGCTCGGGTAAAATGATGACTCCCTAGGTGAAATCGGCCTTGGACATCCGGTCGGAGTGGCGGTGCAATGCGGCATGGATGGCAAGGACACCCAACAAAGGTTTCACCTGGCATGGTTCCTGTGGACAGCGTGTGTCGTGGGCGCCGTCTCATCGCTGGGCCTGGCCGTTGTCAACGGTGCGGCCCAGCGCGAGACAGGTCTGGTCGAGGCGATCGGTAACGCCGGGCTCGCGGTCGCGTTCGGAACCGTGGGCACGCTCATCGCGGTCCGTCACGTCGTCAACCCGGTCGGCTGGCTCCTCATCGCGCTCGGCTGCACCTCCGCGCTCCATGGCTTTGCCAAGGAATACACCGCCTACGTCTTCGTGGAGAAAGCGGGCGCGCTGTGGGGCGGCGAGGTGGTTGCCTGGCTCAACGCGTTCAAGGGCGAAGTGACCCCAATCGGCCTCATCGCCCTGGTGCTCCTGTACTTCCCGGGCGGCCGGCTGGCGTCGCCGAAATGGCGGATCGTTGCCTGGATCGCCGTGGCGGGTATCGGGTTGTCGATGCTCGCCGCCTTCCGCCCAGGCCAGTTCCGCAACGCCGCCTATCCCCCGTCGGTGACAAACCCGTTCGGGATCCCAGGCGGCGACCCAATCTTCGCCGCCGCCGAAGGGCTCGGGATGCTGCTCATGCTCCTCGCGGTCACGCTGGCGATCGTCTCAACCGTTCGCCGGTTTCGTCGTGCCGAAGGCAGGGAACGGCGCCAACTCGAGTGGCTCGCGATGGGAGGCGCTGCCGTCATCGCCTTCATGATGGGTACCCAGTTCCTGTTCACGGTGCCGAACTCGGTTGAAGAACCCCTGTTCTATCTCGCCTTCGCGGCGCTTCCGACCGCCATCGGCATTGCGATCCTCAAGCATGACCTTTACGATGTCGACTTCGTCCTCAGCCGGGCGCTCGTGTGGGGCAGCCTGACCGCCTTCGTCGTCGGGACCTACGTGGTGGTGGTGGTCGTTCTGGGTTCGCTGGTCCACGCCCGGGGCGACCTGGCGCCGTCCCTCGTCGCCACCGGTCTGATTGCGCTCCTCTTCCAACCGTTACGCGATCGCGTCCAGCGCCTCGTCAACCGCTTCGTCTACGGGGATCGTGACGATCCCTACACCGTTGTCTCTCGCCTTGGCCGGAGGCTGGAGGCGACGGTGGCGCCGGAGACGGTGCTGCCGACCATTGTCGAGACCGTCGCCGAGGCACTGAAGCTACCGTACGTCGCCATTGCGGTCCGCCAGGGCCAGACGCTGAATGTAACCGCCGCGTTTGGCACTCCCGGTCGCAACCTGCTCAACCTGCCCCTGATGTACCAGTCCGAGTCGATTGGGCAACTCTCGCTCGCGCCCAGGGCACCTGGTGACGCATTCACGCCCAATGATCTTCACCTCCTTGAGGACCTTGCCCGGCAGGTCGGCATCGTTACCCACGCTGTGCGCCTGACCGGTGAAGTCCAGCGTTCCCGGGAACGGCTCGTCACCGCGCGCGAGGAGGAGCGACGTCGCCTCCGTCGCGATTTGCACGACGGAGTTGGTCCTTCGCTGGCGAGCATCACGCTCAAACTCGACGCGGCCCGCAACCTGCTTCCGCACGATCCCGGTGCGGTCGACGCGCTCCTTGTCGACCTGAAGACACAGACCCAGGCCGCAATCGCGGACGTGCGGAGGGCCGTCTACGATCTGCGGCCACCGGCGCTCGACGAACTCGGCCTCGTTCCCGCCCTGCGGGTGCACGCTGACCGCCTTGAGGGGGAGGGCTTGCGCATCGTCGTCGACACACCGAATGCGCTCCCGGCGCTGCCCGCCGCCGTTGAAGTAGCCGCCTACCGGATCACGCTCGAAGCGCTGACGAACGTCATCCGCCACGCCGCGGCACGAACGTGCCTGGTGCGACTGTCGCTGGCCGACAACTGCCTCGTGGTCGAGGTCACGGACGATGGCGGGGGCATACTGGGCGATGTCCGCGCCGGGGTAGGGATGACGGCGATGCGGGAACGGACGGTGGAGCTTGGCGGCACGCTCAAGATCGGATCGACGCGTGGCGGTGGCGGGCGGGTCACGGCCACGCTGCCGCTCCCGTTGACGCCCGGCGATGGTCGATTGTCACCTGAAAGTTGAGCCCCGATGGCTGAGAACTTCCCGCCAATCCGCATCCTGATCGCGGATGACCACACCCTGTTCCGGGACGGCTTGCGCGCCCTCCTTGGCTCGATCGCCGGCACGCTGGTCGTGGGCGAGGCGGCCACGGGTGAGGATGCGATCGCCCAGGTCACGGCGCTGGCGCCCGATGTTGTGCTGATGGACATCCAGATGCCCGGCATGAACGGGATCGAAGCGACGTGGCGCATTCGCCAGGCGAACCCGGCGATTGGGATCGTCGTGCTGACGATGTTCGAGGACGACGATTCGGTTTTTGCCGCGATGCGGGCGGGAGCGCGTGGCTACATCCTCAAGGGTGCGGACCAGGCGGAGATGTTACGCGCCATCCGGGCCGTCGCGAATGGCGAGGCCCTTTTCGGCCCGGCCATCGCCGACCGGCTCCTTGCCTTCTTTTCGGCGAAGCCGTCTACGCCGCCACCGCCCTTTCCCGATCTCACCAATCGCGAGCGGGAAATCCTCAACCTGATCGCCGCCGGACATGGCAACGCCGACATCGCCGGACGTCTTTTCCTCAGCCCGAAGACCATCCGCAACCACGTCTCCAGCATCTTTAGCAAGCTCCAGGTCGCCGACCGTGCCCAGGCGATCGTCCGCGCCCGCGAAGCCGGATTGGGAACCAGGGCTTGACCGCAAGAGAACGTCCCGGCATCCCGGCGAGCACAATCCTGCCCCGCCCCTCCATCGGCGCTGGTCAACGCGCTCGCCTGCCATCGCTACAGCGCTCCCACGTTGGCTTTGCGCCCCTGCACGGAACGCTCGACAAGCCTGTATTTGGAGAATAACCAGCCAGTTCCATTCGTGGGATGGCGGGTGTATTGTGACCGTGGGTCCATTTCAATCGATCGCAAAGCTGAAATGAGGTGTAGCCATGGTCGCTGACTCGTTCCCGGTCCACCCCTGGGCCGCCGAAGCGTCTGCTCGTGTCCGGTTCGGTGTCGAAACCCTCGCCATGCCCGACTGGGGCGCCACCCGTTCGTTCGTTCAGGCTATCGAAGGTTCTGGCTTCGACTCGCTGTGGATCCCCGACCACCCGATGGTGACCGGCAGCGCAACCTGGACGCACCTGGCGGCCTTCGCCACCGTGACCGAGCGAATCCGGCTGGGTCCACTGGTCGCGTGCGCCGCCTACGCCAATCCCGCGGTCATCGCCCGTGCCATAGCCGATGTCGACCTGCTCTCCGGCGGGCGGGCGGTGCTGGGCATGGGAAGCGGCGACATGCCGCACGAGTTCGCCCAAATGGGGATCCCCTGGCCCCGTGGACCCCAGCGACAGGCGGCGCTGGAGGAAGCGCTACGGATCGTCCACCCCCTGCTGCATGGAGATTCAGTCACCTCCGCGGGAGAGTTCCACCGGGCCGAGGGCGCGGTGTTGAATCCCCCGCCGGCACAACCGTGGGTACCGATCCTGGTCGCTGGGGGTGGGGAAAAGACGACACTCCGCTTCGCCGCGCGGTACGCGGACGCCTCGAACCTTGGAGCCGTATCGTGGGCCGGTGGCGCCTTTACTCCCGACGACGCCAGGCACAAGCTCGCGGTGCTCGATGGTCACCTTGCTGACGCCGGTCGTCCACCGGAAGCGGTCCTGCGCAGTGGGCTCCTGGCGGCCTTCATTTCCGAAGACACCGTGGCGGCGCAAGCCAAATATGACGGTCTGCCGCCATTCCTGGCCGCGTTCTTCGAACAGCTGCCGGTCGTGGGGACGCCCGACGCCGCCTTGCAGCGCGTGCGGACGATGCTGGAGGCTGGGTTCCGCTACGTGATCTTCATCGTGATGCCCGGCGACGAGGAAGCCGTGCGCCTGCTGGCGGAACACGTTCTGCCCGTCGCGGCTGGCGCCAGGCGTGAAACGATGGTCGGCTGACGCACTGATTGCAAAAACTGACGCGACGTTGGCTGTCCGTCGCGAGCTGGCGCAATTCGTCATCCCGCGTGAGAGGCGGTGTGGATTCCGCGGTTGTCCCGACTGGACGCAGACGACGATGGCCGAGAGCGTGTTCGACCCGGGCGCCTACGTCACCCGGCACACCCACCCCACGGCCATCGTC
>JACCYX010000209.1 GCA_013696265.1 Chloroflexia bacterium | reverse complement strand
GATTTCAGTGGGAAGCACAATCTGCATGGATTTCTCGATTCCGGTGTGCGATCCGGGTCAACATCAATACGGGTTCCCGGTGGTCTCCAGTATATCCGGCCCCAGGCCCGATTCCGGTTTGCGCCCGCTGGCCGTATCCTTCCCGAGTGCGATGCCGCCAGCCATTGGGGAGTGAGTGAACGTGTACACACCGCGCGGATTCGGCCTGTCGGAAGTCGGAGACATCGAGATCTTCCCGCAGGGCGACGAGCTTCACCTCTTCCACCTCACCCTGCCCAACCACGATGTCGTCCAGCACGTCGTCAGCAGCGATGGCCTGACCTGGCGTCCCCTGCCCGACGCCCTGCGCACTGGGGACCAGGGTGCCTGCGACGACGACATGATCTGGACGATGAGCGTTTCCGAGCACGAGGGCACGTTTCACATGCTCTACACCGCGCTGTCGCGGGCCGAGGACGGCATGGTCCAGCGGACGGGCCACGCCACCTCGCCCGACCTCATCACCTGGACCAAGGACCCGCACAACCCGGTCGCCCAACCTGATGGAAGGTGGTACGAAGACGACCCCGCCACCACCAACATGGTGTCGTGGCGAGACCCGAAACCGGTATTGGTCGATGGCACCTGGCACGCGGCGGTCAACGCCCGTGAGAACAGCGGCCCGATGCTGCGCCGGGGCTGCGTGGGGCACTTCACCTCCACCGATTTCCAGACCTGGGAGGTTCAGCCGCCCCTCTTCGCGCCGGGCCGCTTCTGGGACCTCGAATGCCCGCAGATCTTCACGATTGGCGGCTCCTGGTACCTGACGGCGGGGATCATGGAGGAGCGAACCCAGCGCTACTGGATCGGCGAATCGCACCTCGGCCCCTGGCGCCAACCAGCCAACGGCGGGATTCTCGCGCCCAAAGGCCACTACGCCGGACGGATCGCCCACTGCCGGGGCCAGGACATCTACCTGTGCTGGCACCTGCCGCCGGGCGGCAAGGCCGACTGGAATAACGCCGGCAACCCGCACGGCAAATACGTCGTCGCCCCGCTCACCCTCCGGCGACGGGCCGATGGCACGCTCGCCTGCACCAGCTTCGACGGCTGGGCGTCCCACGCGGCGAACGAGCCGACGCAGCTGACGGCACCTGGCAGATCGTTCTACCGCGGCGCGCCGGCCGGCGATTGGCGACTCGCCACCGAATCCGGCGAACTCGACTTGCTGGCGACCGCTGAAGAACTCGGAGATTTCCTGCTCACCGGCACGCTCATCGTCGAAGCCCCGGTCGGCGGGTTCGGGTTCAGGCTGGAAGGCGAATCTGGCGGTGGCTACTTCCTCGAACTCGAAGCGGGAACGGATCGCGTCTCGCTCCAGAAGTGGCTCCATGCCACCGAACCGTGGACAGATCGCCCAACCTACGCCTGGCACGAACTCCAGCGTGGGCGACTCCAACGGCGGTTCGAGCCGGGCACGCCGCTCCCGCTCCAGGTGATCGCGAATGGACCGTACATCGAGATCTCGCTGAACGGCGAAGTGGTCATCGCCACCCTCAGCGGCGAGCGGACGGAGGGCCAGTTCGGCATCTGGGCCGAGTCCGGATCGGTTGCGCTCACCGATCCGCAGCTCGCGCCGCTACAACCGCTGCAACACCGATAAGCCCGTCACCCTCCCCAAGGAGCACCTAACCATGATCGATCTCACCAGCAAGATCGTCTTCATCACCGGCGCGGGCGGGGAGATCGGGTCCGCCACCGCCCGTACTCTCGTCCAGGCCGGCGCAGAGGTGGTGCTTCACGACCTCAGCACTGAGGCGCTGGCGGGCATGTCCAGCGACCTGGGTGCGTCAGCGCACAGCCTCACCTCGGACCTGGGCAACCCCCTCGCCACCGGTGACCTGTGGGACCGGGCGGTCGCCGTCCACGGCCGGATCGACGTGCTGGTCAACATGGCCGGCGTCTACCTGTCCGCCCCGATCGATGAGCCGCTCGACGGGTGGCTGAATGTCTGGGAAAAGTCGCTGGCGATCAACCTCGTCTCGCCGGGCGTGCTCTGCCGGGGCGCGGTGCGGACCTTTGCGGAACAGCCGAACGGCGGCATCGTCATCAACATCGCGAGCCGGGCGGCGTTCCGGGGCGAGGATCCCGACTACTGGCACTACGCCGCCGCCAAGGCCGGGATCGTGGCGATGACGAAGACGATCGCCCGCCACTACGGACGGCAGGGCGTGACCGCGTTCGCGATCGCCCCTGGGTATGTCGATACATCATTCAACCAGGCGTTCCGCGACGAGTTCGGCGTCGAAACCGCCGCCGCCGACACCGGACTTGGGGAAGTCGCCATGCCGCAAGACATCGCCAACGTCATCGCCTTTCTCGCGTCCGGCCTCGCCCGCCACGCCACCGGCACCACGATCGACGTCAACGGCGCCAGCTACGTGCGGTAGCCGAAGGGAGGGAATGCCCGCTTGACAGACTCGCCGCCTGAAGACCCGATAGCCGATCCAGTCTCACCCGCCGAAGCCACGGCCTGGTTCGAGCCCCTGTACGCCGCCGCGGCACGCGGCGAGACAACCGTCCCGTGGGACCGCCACG
>JACCYX010000328.1 GCA_013696265.1 Chloroflexia bacterium | reverse complement strand
GCATGGGGCGCATCGCCTCGCGCCGACCCACCGCCGCCCAACGACTGGTGAGCGGCCCCGCAATCCGGTCTTCAACCCGCTCGATCAGGCATGTCGCCAGCGCGGCCACGATCGCCGCCAGCTCCGTCTCGGTCGGCGTGGGCGAAATCGTGAGGCACGGGAGAGCCGCGTCGCTCGGCGGTCCAGCATCGCTCACAGGGGGATGTTGCCGTGCTTGCGGCGCGGTGTCGCGGCGCGTTTCGCCCGCGCCAGGGCCAGCGCCTGGATCAGCCAGGGGCGCGTTCGCCGGGGTTCGATGACGTCGTCGATGTAGCCGCGGGAAGCCGCCTGATAGGGACTGGCGAAAAGGTCCTCGTACTCACGCACCAGCTCGCGGCGCCGCACCGTCGGGTCGTCCGCGTGTGAGAGGTCGCGCCGGAAGATGAGGCCGACCGCGGCCTCCGGGCCCATCACCGCGATCTCGGCCGTCGGCCAGGCGACGTTGAAATCGGCGCCGATGTGCTTGGAGCACATCACCACGTAGGCTCCGCCGTACGCTTTGCGCGTGATCACCGTGATCTTGGGCACGGTGGCTTCGGCGTAGGCATACAGCAGCTTCGAGCCATGGCGAATGATCCCGTTGTACTCCTGGTCGGCTCCGGGCAGGAAGCCGGGCACATCGACGAAGGTCACGAGCGGGATATTGTAGGCATCGCAGGTGCGGATGAACCGGGCCCCCTTGATGCTAGCGGCGATGTCGAGCGTCCCGGCCAGCACCTTCGGCTGGTTGGCGACGATGCCGACGGCGTGGCCGTCGAGCCGCCCGAAGCCGGCGATGATGTTGGCCGCGTGCCGGGGCTGGACCTCGAAGAATTCGCCGTCGTCCAGGATCGCCCCCAGCACATCGTGCATATCGTAAGGCCGGGTGTTCGTCTCCGGAACCAGGTCGTCCAGCTCCGGCGCTTCCCGTACCGGGTCGTCGTCCGGGGTGAAGTAGGGCGCATCGTCGAGGTTGTTCGACGGCAGGAAGCTGAGGAGGTGACGCACCTGCTCGTTGAGGTCGACCTCGTCGGTGGCGGTGAAGTGGGCGACGCCGCTGGTCTGGGCGTGGGTCGCCGCGCCGCCGAGCGCCTCCATTGTGACCGTTTCGCCGGTCACGGTCTTGATCACGTCGGGCCCTGTGATGAACATCTGGCCGATGCCTTCGACCATGAAGATGAAGTCGGTCATCGCCGGGGAATAGACCGCCCCCCCGGCGCAGGGTCCGGCGATGACCGAGATTTGGGGCACGACGCCCGAGGCCCGAACGTTGCGGAAGAAGACCTCGCCGTAGCCAGCCAGGCCCTCGACACCCTCCTGGATGCGGGCGCCGGCCGAATCGTTGATGCCGATGATCGGGCAGCCGTAGCGTTCGGCGAGGTCCATCAGCTTGACCATCTTCTCGGCGTAGGCCTCGCCGAGCGAACCCCCGAAGACGGTGAAGTCCTGCGAGAAAACGGCCACCTGTCGGCCGTCGATCTGACCGAATCCCGTCACTACCCCGTCGCCGAACGGTTGCGACTTCTCCATCCCGAACTGCGTGGCGCGGTGCCGGACGAAGGGGTCGAGTTCGGTGAACGAGCCCTCGTCGAGCAGGGCGATCACCCGGTCGAAGGCGCTCCGCTTGCCTCTTCCGGCCTGTTTTTCGCGGGCGGCATCGCGCTGGGCCTCGATCTGCTCGCGGTAGTCGGAGAGATGATCCGCCTTCGACCGCTCGCCGTCCGTTGCAGCTCGCTCGCGCTCGATCTCAACCCCGGTCATGTGCAATTGACCCCTGGATTCCATTGTCTGCTCCCAGGGAAGTAGGCGACGGGGCTGAACACGATTCGCTCTCCATTACGAAAAGCGTCCACTCTGCTTGCGCGTCTTGGTAGAATGAAGCCTAGACAAGAAGGTTCTTTTACCATGGCAACAACGCCTTCCTCACCATCGCAAACCGCGCCGAAACCGAGCCAACTGCCGCCACCAGGGCCGTCCAATATCGTCATCAGGACACCAAATCCACTGCCGCCGCCTCGTGACGTCAGGTCCCAGTAAGCGTCAATATAGCCGCCAACCGGCAGTGTAGCGGCATCATGCTGCAACCTGAATCGCTACCCGAGCGACTTGTCCTGCATTTCCCAAGCGTGATCGTGGACGTGCCAAGCCGTGCGCCGCATGGCGTATCGCACGGGCCAGCCCTTCTCGGTCAGGAGCGATCCATCCCGCAAGCCAAGGATCACGGCGAAAACCGCTTCGTGATGGGCCCGGACCGCTTCCGCGTCCAACGGGCTGAACGGCGACGTGCGGACGCCGATCTTGCGGGCGTAGTTGCGGTCGGCGTTGATCACGTGGTCGAAGATCCCGTCCCGGTCGCGGCCACCGACGCGCGGTCCCTTCTTCATCTCCGGCGTCACCGACTGGCTCACCTCCTGAAAGAAACGCCAGCTTGCCTGGAGCAGCAAGAGCTGGCGCTCACATTCCTCGACGCTCATCGGCTCACGCTCCACGGCGTGCACGATATTCGGCACTCCGAAGCTGGTCGTGGAATTGCCCGGCTGGCGGTCGATCACGTCCACCCCACTCGGCAAGACTACCGCCAGCCCGGCCAGCCGTATGACGGGCCGGTAGCGGTCGGCACAGGCGAGCAGCGCCTCGATGGCGGCCGTCTCGCCCTTGCCAGACCGGCTCCAGCCAGGCCAGTCAAGCGCCGAGGCGAACGTCTTCTGCTTCCCAATCTCCAACTCCGCCTGAAGTCCCCTCATGCGTACTTGCCCTCTCCCACGTCAAGTCCGCTCGACCGATTACGTGGCGCAGCGATTGTGACAGCGAATCCGGTCAGATTCCGTCCGCTCAGCCCACTCCACTCCACGCCACCCTTTCAAAATACCGTGAACCGAATCCGCAATGCGCGCAACAAGTCAGTGAAGGGACACTCGTTCCATCCAGTCGTCGGGACGGCCTCCCGGTCACGAAAGGACTACGCCTCATGTACCGGCGTTAACTGTTGCAGACCTCCGCCTTCGTCGCGGCATCGCTCGCGCTTTCACAGACGGGCGGCACCGTGCTTGCCCGGCAGACGCCCGCCGCGACTCCGCGGGCACTTGAAGAATCCGAGGACGAGCCCATCGACTCCCGTGCCCGGGAACTCGTCGCCCGGCTGGCCGAACTGTCACCGCTGGCGGTGCTCGAAGCGCTCGAAGGCGGCGAAGTCTCCGAACTGGCGCTGACTGACGCCGGTGGTCCACAGGTCATGGCCAGGCCCTGGAACGATCCGCTCGACACGGATCTGGAACACGCGCTCGGCGGTGTCCTCATCGTTGCCAGCGATCATCCGGTCAACTCGCCGGACCTCGTGACGATCGGCGCCTACATCGTGTACGAATCGCCAGAGATCGCGTATGCCGTCTTGTCCCGGCAGTTGGAGGCGATGGAAGATGCGGGTTCGATGACCGTTGCCGCAACGAACGGATGGCGCGTCTCTTCTGACGGGACGCAGTTGGCAATTATGCGTCTCGGCTACGTACTCGTCATCGCCGGGGAGGTGACGACTGAGCCCGGGATGGCTGAGGGCCTAGTCGATCACCTTGACGGCATCACGCAGGGCCTGGCGTGACCGGCGGTCCCAGAGCGACGGGACATGCTCCCGCGAGTGGCAGTGCCAAACGGCGTTCGGAAGCCTATGGCCGCTCGCCGAAAAGTTCCGTTCCCGGACGAAGATAGTGTCTGGCGATGTCGTCGGCGACCTCGATGCCGATCCCCGGCCTGTCGTTCAGGACCACGTGACCGTTCTGGATCACCGGCTCGTCCTGGATCGTCAGGTCGTGCCAGCCGGGATAGTCGATCCAGTGCCATTCCATCACCAGGAAATTCGGGATCGACGCGCACACATGCGCTGAAGCCATCGTGCCCAGCGGCCCGCAGACATTGTGCGGCGCCAGCGGCACGTAGTAGACCTCGGCCATGTTGGCGATCTTGCGGCATTCGGAGAGCCCACCGCATTTCGGAATGTCAGGCATGATGAAATCGACCGCTTGCTGTTCAAGCAAATCACGGAATCCCCAACGCAGGTAGAGGTTTTCGCCGGAGCAGAGCGGCACCGGTGACGCCCGCTTGACTTCCCGCAAGGCCGCCACGTTCTCCGGCGGAACCGGTTCCTCAAGCCAGAGCAAGTTGAAGGGCTCCATTGCCCGGGCAACGGCTATTCCGCTGGCGATGTCGTAACGGCCGTGCATGTCGATCGCGAGGTCGATGTCAGGACCGACCGCGTCCCGCACCGCCGCCACCCGTTCAACCATCCAGGCGATTTCGGAGCTGGACGCGTGCCAGTTCCACGCGTCGGTTCGAAAGCCCGTTCCGGTTTCGTCGACATCGAACTTCAGGGCGTCGAAGCCGAGCGACACGACCTCCATCGCTCGTTCCGCATACGATTCTGGTGAGAAGTCCTTGCCGGCGTGGCTGTCGCAGTAGAGCCGAACGGTGTCGCGGAACTTGCCCCCGAGGAGTTGGTAGACTGGCACCCCGAGCGCCTTGCCGGCAACATCCCAGAGCGCGATCTCGATACCGGTCATCGCCGTCACCGTCGCGCCGGCCATGGCGCCGTCGAAGAGTCGGCTGCGACGCATCTTCTCGAAGAGCCGGTCGACGTTGAGCGGATCCTCGCCGATGATGTACTGCTTTAGCGCATGCACCATCGCCGGGCAGCCTTCGCCGCCATGGATGCACTCCCCGTTGCCGATGATGCCTTCGTCCGTATAGATGCGAACGTAGGTCGAGTACCCATGGCCTTTGATTTCAGCAGTGCGAATGTCGGTAACCTTCACCGCAACCTCCGTACGTGTCAGTGGCGTTCGCCAGTTTCCCGTTCGTATTCCGCCAACTTCTCGGGGCTTGGCGGGTAGTAGTCGTGGACCGAACCGCTGGCAACGATCTTGTCCCTGATCCAGGTTTCCAGCCGCTCCTTGGGGGGCCCCAGGCGGGCCACCACTTCCGCCTGTTCCAACGGCATGGCGATGACGCCTTCGTCGTCGGCCAGGAGAATGTCGCCCGGCCGAACCTGCGCGCCAGCCATGTTGACGGGCCGGTCGAAGTCGACTGGTTCCAGGTCACGTCCGCTGTGGGCGGGATGCACCGCCGAGCAAAAGACATTGAACCCGAGTTCGGCAATATAAGGCGAATCTCGCACGGCGCCATGGATCACCGCCGCCTGCACCCCTCGAGCCTGGCCGAGAGGATGTCACCGATGATTCCTGACGTTGGAACGCCCAGCGCATCCACACAGAAGATGTCGCCTTCCTCGATCGACTCGATCGCCACGATTTCAGGTGAGATTCTCCGCGCTTCGGGATCAGGGCCTTGTCCGGGGGCACGCCGGAAGAGGTAGCGGCAGGTTCTGGCACGGCCCACGATGCGAATGCCGAGCCCAAAGGGCCGCAGTGGGAGCAAACCCATCATGTAGGTGTTCCGCCACCCGTCGGCAATCAGCAATTGGCAAGCGGAGGCCGTGCTCACCAGCGAGAGATCGTCCTTGATCGCCAGGAGCCGTCGTTTATCCTCGTCGGTCCAGGTAAATCCCGTCATCGCTACTCGCTCCCGTCTATCCGCGGTGCTCGATCAATGGCAACACATCGGCAACGATCGGCAATGCTGACCACCTTGTCAACAATTGCCTGCCTGTGAAAACGACGCCGGCGCCACGCAACGTGTGGCCCCGAGGATAGGGATCCAGATACAAGAAGGCCCATCGACCACGGAACGATCCGTGACGATGGGCCTTCGCGTTGAGTGGTGCGAACCGTTGACTACTGCTTCTTGTCGTCGTCGGCGCCGACTTCGCGGAACTCGCCCTCGACGGTGGCGTCGTCATCAGCCGTGGCTGATCCGTCGGTGGCGCCGTTGCCGCCGAAGGGATCGCCGCCCATGTCGCCGGGCTGGCCCTCGGCGCCCGCCGCCGCGGCCGCCTCGTACATCGCCGTCGATGCCTTCTGCAGCGCTTCCACGAGTTCATCGTGGGCGGGCTTGAGCCGGTCGATGTTCTCGCGGTCGTTCTCGAGGATGTCCTTGACCGCCGCGATCTTCGTGTCGAGGTCGGCCTTGGTCTCGGAGTCGATCTTGTCGCCGTAGTCCTCGAGCGTCTTCTCGGCCTGGAAGACGA
>JACCYX010000173.1 GCA_013696265.1 Chloroflexia bacterium | reverse complement strand
CGCAACAGCGTCAAGGTCGTGATCGACGCCTACGACGGCACGACCACCTTCTACCGTACGGGCGAGTCCGACCCGATCGCCGACGCCTACGGGGAAATCTACGGTGACCTGCTGACGCCGATTTCGGAAGCGCCAGCGTCGATCGCGGAGCATTTCCGTTACCCCGAACACCAGTTCCGCACGCAATCCGATGTCTGGTCGACATACCACGTCGACGACACGCGCTCGCTCTACGACGGCGCCGACCAGTGGATCGTGGCCCAGGAAGAACTGAATGGTGTCACGCAATCCGTCGAGCCCTACTTCGTCACCCAGGAACTGCCGAACGAGACGGAAACCGAATTCGCGCTGACCGTCCCGTTCACGCCGGGCGGCGGTCAATCGCGCCAGAACATGACCGCCTGGTTCGCCGGCACCGCCGACGAGACGGGCCAGACCCGCCTGCGGCAGTACCGCTACCCGCGGCAGGTGACGGTCTTCGGCCCGATGCAGATCGACGCCCAGATCGACCAGGACCCGGAGATTTCGCAACAGATCACGCTCTGGAACCAGAGCGGGACCGAGGTGATCCGCGGCAACATGCTCGTGATCCCGGTCAACGACGCTATGCTCTACATCCAGCCGCTCTACCTGCAATCGCGCGATTCGTCGGCCGCCGCGCCGAAGCTGGTCCGGGTCATCGCCGCCACCGACCAGCAGGTGGTGATGCGCCCAACCCTGCCGGAGGCGATCGCCGCACTGGCCGATCCCAACGCGGCCTCGGTCGGCCAGATCGAGGATGTCCCCGACGAGGTGACGGAAGCCACCGCGGACGACGCGGCACAGGACTCGATCGAGGTCACCCCTGAAGCAGCGGCGCCTTCGGCAACCGGCGACTTCGCGGGCCTGACGGAAGGCGAACTTGTGAACGAAGCCAACGCGAGCTTCAACCGGGCCGAGACCGCCCTCCAGGCGGGCGACTGGACCACCTACGGGGAGGAGCAGGAGCGCCTCGGTCAAATCCTGGAAGGACTCGCCGCGCTTCAGCAGGCAACACCCGCTCCGTAGTATCCCGATACGCCACATGACGAAGCGAGCGGGCGATCCGAATCGGATTGCCCGCCGCCAGGAGTTGACTTAATCGACCGGTCAATAGACTGGTCAGTGTGGAGGTGCGCCATGACGGAGAACGGCGATGCAACATTGCAATACCGTCAACCGCAACGGATTGGCGTTTCGGAAGCTCGTGCCCGTTGGTATGAACTCCTGCGCCGAGCCAAGGCCGGTGAAGTGTTTATCATCACCTATCGCGGCGTGGCGAAGGCCGAATTAGGGCCAATTCCGCCGGACCATCCAGTCATGCGCGAGTGGCTTGCGAGCCAGCAAGCCAAGGACACCGAATCACCGAAAGACTCGCCGTGAGCGCAAGCGCGGTTGGGTATGCCACGTTCAGGAAACGTGTTTCCATGACCACCATCGCTTCAACCGACGCCAAGGAATCTTTGGCCCAACTCATTGAGGAGACCGGCACGGGCGACGAAATACTCATCGTCAACCGCGGCGAACCGCTTGCCCGCCTCGGACCGCCTGGAACTGGTCACGACGTCGAGCAGGCACGAGAGGCGATTCGCCGGCTCCGGGCAATGGCGCGAAGCGTTCCTGAACCAAAAATCACGACGGACGAGATTTTGGAATGGATCAAAGAAGGTCGCCAAAGGTAGATGGGTGTTGTCCTTGATGCCTCGTGTTCCTTGGCGCTCGCGCTCGATGAGGAAGTTCCAGCGGAGATCGTGCGCCTGTTCGAGCGCATTACGGACGAGGGCGCGACGGTTCCTTCTATTTGGCGGTATGAGGTAGCCAACGTCCTGCTCTTGCCCGTTCGGCGCCAACGCATCGACGTTGAGTCATTTCAGGCCGGGCTGGCCGACCTGGAACGCTTGCCAGTTGCGGTGGATGGGTCGTCGTCTGACAGGGCATGGGATGAAGGGGCCTCCATCGCTCGACGGCATGGTTTGACGGTCTACGACGCAGCCTACCTGGAACTCGCGATCCGGCTGGCGCTGCCTTTGGCGACACTCGACCGGAAACTGGCACAGGCTGCGCGCGCCGAGGGTGTCGAGGTCATCGGCGGGTAACACCAAACCGCGGTTCGCCGCGCCCTGTCACAAGACTGGAGATTCGACGATGAAGTCTATTGGCGCAATCGAAGCCGAGGGCCAGTTTTCCACGCTGCTGGATTGGGCCGAGCAAGGCGAGGAGATTGTCGTCACCCGTCGCGGCGACCCGATTGCAAAGCTGGTTCCCATGAGGAAGTCGCATGATGTGGACCGTGCTCTTGCGGCGGCCAAGCGAATCCAGAGGACGGCCGAACGAATCGCGCGTAACAACATTACGCTCGATGAGATCAAGGCGTGGACGACTGAAGGACGTCACTGAGCGATGGTGATTGTTCTGGACAATTCCGCTGCGCTGGCGATCGCATTTCAAGAACCGAACGCCCAGGAAACGCCTTCGCTGGTAGAACGAATAGCCCGCGAAGGTGCCGTAGTACCGGCGCTTTGGCGATGCGAGTTCGCCAATGGGCTCGCGATGGTGCTGCGATACGATCGCGCTTCTCGATCAGACATTGAGCGGCAGTTCGTGGATTTTGGCGCACTTCCCATCATGGTCGACGAGGTGGCCCTGGATCGTGCGTGGTCTACCACAGTTGCAATGGCTGAACAGCACCGGCTTACCGTCTACGACGCGGCCTACCTCGAGCTTACTATCAGACATTCTTTGCCCCTTGCGACCTTCGACAAGGCGCTCGCCCGAGCCGCCCGAGACGAGGGCGTCGAAGTAATCGGCGGCTGAAAATCAGCGCGCGCCGAAGATCACCGAGCCGATCCGGACGTGGGTTGCGCCTTCGGTGATGGCGGCCTCGAAGTCGCCGCTCATCCCCATCGAGAGCACTGGCAGGTCCACATCCTGCCGTGCCCGGCAAACCTCGTCGCGAAGCTCCCGCAGCATCCGGAAAAAGGGGCGGGCGAGTTCCGCGTCAACGACCATTGGGGCGATCCCCATCATCCCGTCCACCCGCAAGTGCTCGGACGCCCGCA
>JACCYX010000165.1 GCA_013696265.1 Chloroflexia bacterium | reverse complement strand
GATCGGGCAGCTCGCCTCCCGCCAGGTAGACCGCTGACTTCTCGCCATAGTTGGGCTGAGGCGTGATGTCGATCTCCCAGGTCACGCCCAGCCGCCGTTCCAGTTCCTGCCAGAACTGGTTTTCATCGCGCGGCGGCGGGGGCGGGTTGTAGGCGATCGTGAAAGCGCGGACCGTGCCGCCGTTGCCAGGCACGCCGTCGTAGGTGACGTCAGGCTCGGGATATTGCAGATAGACATCGGGCACGCCCTCGACGCCGGAAGGGATGAATGTTTCACCACCGGCCGCGGGACTGGCCGCCGGGCTCGCGTCCTGGGCGAACGTGATCCGGGGCCCGATCGCCGCGGCGGCGACTCCGGCGGCCGCGCCCTTGATTGCCGTCCGGCGGCTCACCCGTGCGCGGCGAGATTGCGCGGTCCGGGGAAGCGGGAGTCCGGAATTCTTGGTATGTCGCGGCGTCATTGATGCATCTCCTTGTGTTGTTTCTTCACACATGCGATTGAAATGAACGTCTTGCGATGAACTCACGCGACGGGACCGGTTCCTGTACGCTTCACTCACGATGATTCCTCCTGGGGTCGTCGGATCTCGCCGGGCCAGCGTGCGCGCGCTGGTCCGGCTCCCTGATGCTCGTGCTCTTCGGATCGTTTGCTGCTGGCGTCACCTCCTGCCAGGGCACGTTCGAGGTGCGGTCGATCAGCCCTTGATCGACCCGGTCAATACTCCCTTGGTGAAGTACTTCTGCAGGAATGGGTAGACGAGCAGGATCGGCACGGTCGCGATCACCACGATCGCCATCTTGATCGTCTCGGCGGGTGGCGGCGCGGCGCCCGATTGCAGGCCCTCGGCGCTGGCGAGATTGGTGCCCTGCAGCACGTATTGCCGCAGCACGAGCTGGATCGGCCACTTCGAGGTTTCGTTGAGATAGAGGATGGCGTTGAAGAAGCTGTTCCAGATCGAGACCCCGTAGAAGAGAGCGACCACCGCCAGGACCGCCTTGGAGAGCGGCAGGATGATCTGGGTAAAGACCTGGGCGTCGTTGGCGCCGTCGATCCGGGCCGCGTCGACCAGTTCGCGTGGGATGTTCATGAAGAAGTTGCGGACAATGATCAGGTTCCAGGCGCTGACCAGCCCTGGCACGATCAGCGAGGCGTAGGTGTTGAGCAGCCCCAGTTCCTTGACCAGCAGGTAGCTGGGAATCATGCCGGGGCTGAAGATCATTGCGCCGAGCACGATGTAGAGGACAGGCTTCGAGCCGATCACGGTCGTCCGCGACAGGCCATAGGCCATCGTCGCCGTGAAGATCATCTGAAGCGCGGTGCCGAACAGGGTCAGGCCGAAGCTGACCTGCAGCGCCCGGCTGACTACGCCTCCGCCAAGGATCGCCCGGTAGGCATCGAGCGTCGGGCTCTGGGGAAAGAGGATGAGCCCGCCGCGGGCGGCATCGGCCTGGGACGAGAAACTCATCGCCAGCACGTAGACCATCGGGAAGAGCATGATGATGACGATCACGATGAGCGTGAGCGCCTTCGCGGTCTTCATCATCGGTCCGGGCTCTTCCATCCAGACCGGCCGCGCGGAATCGGTCCGTCCGCGCCTGAACCAGTTGGTCGAAACGCGGGTCGTGCCCCCCGGAATCGGGGTCGTGACGTCTTGTGTGACGTTGGCCATTAGAGCAACCCCTCTTCCCCGAACTTCTTGGCCAGCCAATTGGCGAACAGGATCAGGAAGGCCGCGACCAGCCCCCGCACGAGCCCGACCGCCGCGCCGAAACTCCATTGGCCGGACTGGAAGCCCAGCGTGTAGACCAACGTGTCGAGCACCTCGGCGGCATCGGGGCCGACCGCGTTACGCTGCAGGAAGTACTGCTCGAAGCCGGTCGAGAACATCGAGCCCATGCGCAAGATGAGGAGCAGGATGACGATGCTACGGATACCGGGCAGGGTGACGTCCAGCAGGCGGCGCCGGCTGTTGGCGCCATCCATCGCCGCCGCCTCGTAGAGCTGCATGTCGATCTTGGTGAGGGCGGCCAGGAAGATGATCGTGCCCCAGCCGATCTCCTTCCACATGCTCTGCAGCACGACGAGAAATTTGAAGAAGCTTGGGTTGTCCATGATGCTGATCGGGTCAATGCCCGCGTCGCGCAGGGGCTGGTTGATGACGCCGGCGCCCCCGAAGACCTGTTGCCAGAGGGCGATCACGATCACCCAGGAGAGGAAGTAGGGGAGGTAGACGATGCTTTGGATCGAACGCTTGACCGATTCGCTGATCAGCGAGTTCAGCAGCAAGGCCAACAGCAGCGGCGCCGGGAAGGCGAAGATCAGTTGGAGCGTCTCGATCTGGAGCGTATTGACCAGGGCCTGCGAGAAGAGGGGATCGGTGAAGAGCCGCTCGAAGTTGGCCAGGCCCGCCCAGGGACTCTCGCGGATGCCGATGAAGGGTGAGTAGTCCTTGAAGGCGATGATGTTGCCGGCGAGCGGGAAATAGACGAACAGCAGGAAATAGAACAACCCCGGCGCCATGAACAGGTACATCCAGCGGTCCTGGGCGATCTGCCGCCATTTGGACGTTCCGCTCGTTTCGACATCGTGACGCCGTGCCGGCGTGGCTCCTTGCGCGCTCATCGTCTCCCTTTCAGCCCGCGGCGAGCTGGCCAATAGTCGTCGCGATCGGTACGTCGATGGGTGGAGCGACACTGCCCCGGACGATCAGGCGGGGGGTGAGCAAGAGGCACGACGGCGCTGACCGTGGCCATTGCATCCGGTAATGCAGCATGAGGATGGCCTGGCGGCCCATCCCGACCTTGTCCACGTTCATCGTAGTGAGAGCGGGGACCATGGCTTCCGCATGGTCGGTGTCGTCGAATCCGGCGATCGAGAGCGTGTGGGGTATCTGGAAACCGCCAGCGGTGGCGGTCTTCATGGCATCCAGGGCGAACTGGTCGTTCACGCAAAACAGGGCGGTGATGCCTGGCTCGTCCGCAAGCACCTGAGCGAATGCGTCACCCACCTGTTCGTCGGCGATCCGTCCCACCACCGGTGACAGGCCGGCGGCGGACATCGCCATTCGATACCCGGCCTCTCGCTCTTCGAAGTTCGGATTGGCTCCGGTTTCGCGGGAGATCAGCCCAATCCGCCGGTGTCCCATCCCGAGCAAGTGCTCGACCGCAAGCCGGGCGCCGCCGGTGTTGTCGGAGGCAATCACGTCAAATCGCTGTGGGGTACCCGGTCCATCGACCAGGACAACGGGAAAGGGGCGATGGCCGAGCAAGCCGTCGATCGCCGATTCGGAAAACGCACCCACGACGATGACGCCATCGAGGTCCTGGGTCAGCAGATGGTCGGGAGCGTCGATGATCTCGTTCTCGCCGTTGACCGCGAGCGTGCCATAGAGCAGGTTCATGCGTTTGGTGCGGGCGACGGACTCCATCCCGGTCAGCACCCAGGAGTAGAACGGGTTCACGCCGAAGGACCGGTCATCCGAGGATCGGGCCCGGGCGCGGAACAGGATCGCGATGGTCGCGGCGTCCTGCCCCGCCGTCGCGTGTGGCGACGGCCGGCGCTCGTATCCCAGCGCCTGGGCGGCGGCCAGCACGCGGTCGCGGGTGTCGGCGCCGATGCCCGGCCTGTCGCGCAGCACGAGCGACACCGTGGTCGGCGAGGCGCCGCTTTCGCGAGCAATATCCGTGATGGTGATCCGCTTCGCGGACATGGGCGCACCTCGGGAAACGCGGTATTGGATCAATCGAACAGGGCCACCTTATCAGTTCATTAGTGATTTCGCAAGAGATTTTAGTGATTTTCAGTGCAGGATGCAGCAAGGCACACGATTCGACCGTGTGGAATGGCCATGTGCGGCTTGTCGAGGGAGTGACGGCGGCGAAGTCGTCACACACGTACCCTATTTGTGGATCGCGTAGGGGAGGGCTGGCGGGCACAACGCCTGGCAGGTCCGGATCTTCGGTGCCCGCGTATGCCCTCCCGTGTGGCGGCCGAATACGCTGGCACTACGCCCTCCAACGCGCGTTGCCGCAAGCGGGTGAGGCGTGATCGGGGCATCCGGGAGGGCATACGCAAGCCAATATGTTGGAATCGACGATCCTGTTGACGGCTTGCCAGCCCTCCCCTACACGATCCGGAAAATCGCGACTCACGGTCCGTCCATCAGGACGCAAGGGAGGCTAACTTCCGCAGCCCCAGGCAACGTTACCGCGCCGCGAAACCAAATTGCGCCTCGTGGAGGCGGCGGTAGATGCCTTCGACCTCGACCAACTCTTCGTGCCGGCCCTGTTCGGCGACCCCTGTGTCGTCGACCACTACGATCCGGTCGGCGTTCTGGATCGTCGCCAGCCGGTGGGCGATGACGAGCGTGGTGCGACCCACGGCCAGCTCGGCGAGCGATTGCTGGATCGCGCGTTCAGTCTCGGTATCGAGCGCCGAGGTCGCCTCGTCGAGGATCAGGATCGGCGGGTTCTTGAGGAACATCCGGGCGATCGCCATCCGCTGCTTCTGCCCGCCGGAGAGTTTCACGCCGCGCTCGCCGATGACGGTATCCAGCCCGGCCGGGAGCCCGGCGATCACCTCGTCCAGCTTTGCACGGCGGGCCGCTTGCCGGATCTCCTCCTCGGTGGCGTCGAGCTTGCCGTAGGCGATGTTCTCGCGGATCGAGCCGCCGAAGAGGAAGACATCCTGCTGGACGATCCCGATTTCGCGGCGCAGCGAGGCGAGGGTCATCGACCGGATGTCGATCCCGTCGATCGCGATCCGGCCGGCGTCGATCTCGTAGAAGCGCGGCAGCAGGGCCGAGATGGTGGTTTTGCCCGCGCCGGACGGGCCGACGAAGGCGACGGTTTCCCCGGCGTGGACGGTCAGATCCAGGTTCTGGAAGACCGGCCGATCCGGGGTGTACCCGAAGGTGACGTTCTCGTAGGTGATATCGCCCCGCAGGTTGGCGACCTCGATCGCGTCCAGCGCGTTCGTGATGTCCGGTTCGGTGTCCATCAGTTCGAGGTACCGCTTGAACCCGGCGATCCCCTTGGGATAGATCTCGAGCACCGAGGTAATCTTCTCGACCGGCCGGAAAAAGACGCCAACGAGCAGCAGGAAGCTGACGAAGCCGCCGTTCGAGAGGGTGCCTTCCATCACGAAGTACGTGCCCGCCACCATCACCACCAGCTGGGTAAGGCGCATCCCGAAGTAGCTGAGCGACATCGAGGCGGCCATGATCCGGTAGGCGTCGAGCTTGGTCTGGCGGTAGTTCTGGTTGTCCTTCGCGAAGAG
>JACCYX010000164.1 GCA_013696265.1 Chloroflexia bacterium | reverse complement strand
GTCGAGGGCATTCGACCATAGGCCATTCAGCGCAGGGTTTCGGCGTGACGACCAGGCGTCAGCAGCGGTTTGCACGCATGTCCTAACGTTTCCGTCGAAAGCGGTGACGTGTCCCAACCGCACCGATATGCGCATCATATGTATCCAATGAAGGCGGACCTTCCCAGCTGGATATGCCCACCTCATTGGACGCTAATCCCACTCGAAAAATTCATGCGTTCCTGACTCGGACCGGATTTCGGTTACGAACTGTGGCGCGTCCAGCCAGTCGTCACCCTTCGATGAGCCCTTGGTGCGAATCGTCCCGTCCGGGATGATCGCGATCTCGACCGAGCCGTCGATGCCGCGCCCCTCGTGTTGGAAAGCAAAGGTCATCCGCTGCTCCTCGGTCGGCCCGCGGTCGAAGTCGTGCGGCGGCGCTTCGCCGGGCGTCACCAGGCACTCGGTCCAGTCCCAGCCGCCGCGCCGGAACGCCTCGCCCTCGGCGACCTGGGCGCCGCCGTAGGGGAGCGCCGCCCAGCCCCGGTACCGCCGCCGGATCAGCTCGGTATCCCCGTCGCGCCGCACGATCGGACCCAGGTCCTGAGCCGCGAGGTGGCCCCAATAGCGGCCTTGCGGCATGTCCAGGATCGTCGCCGCGAAGCGGTGCCCGCCGAAGTGGGTGCAGCGCCAGACCCGGAGGCGGTGTGCCGGATTGTCCGCCATGTGACGCAGCAGTTTGTAGATGGGGTAGCCGTAGGTAGCGCAACAGGCGTCGATCGCCCCGTGCGTGCAGACGAAGATGTCGCGCTGGTCGGTGGGCGCCGTCACCGCGAAGGGGTCCAGCGCCCCGGTCGAGCCGGTTTCGAACGATTCACGCAGCACGTCGGCGACCCGCGGTGTGGGGATCAGGTATTCCCGCTGCTCGAATCCCGAAAACGGGGCGGCGGGTACCCTGTAGTCGATCATGCGGGTCATGCCGTGGATCGAGTAGTCCTCGTCGCTGGCGAACCCGACCAGGCCGGGGTAGACCTGCCGCGCGTAGAGGCTGTGGATCAGCTCCTTCAGACCGGGCGGCACGTTTGGGCTGTCGAGCAGGTCGTACTTCCACGGCAGCGGGAGTTCGAGCATGATGTAGCGGACGGTGTGCCAGGCGGAGCCGATCGGATCCTCGCCGCTGGCGATTGAAACTGCGGAACACAGCTCAACTTTCGATTGTGGGCGGGCGGCGGTTGGCACAGGCGCTCCGATGAGTGAAAGACAGGACGGCGCGAGGTCGCCGATCAATACCCGAGTAATTATATCGGATATTGCCTGGATCGCATCGAGAGTCGTACGGGAGTGGAGATGTCCGCGAACGAAGCGATACCAGTCATCGTGGTTACGGGACCGGTTGGTGCCGGCAAATCGACGGTGATGGAGGCGATGTCCGGGGTGCTGGAGGGACGGGGCCTCCGTCACGCCGCCATCGACCAGGATTGCCTGCGGATGGTGCATCCATACCCCGACGATGAGCCGTTCGGCGCAACCGTCGGCTACCGCAACCTCGCCGCGATCTGGCCGAATCTCGTTGGCTACGGCGTGCGCTGCGTGGTCATCGCCGATGTCGTGGAGGATATGGCGGAGTCCCAGGCGGCGTATACGGCGGCGATGCCGGGCACGAAGGTAGTCGTGGTTCGGCTCGATGTCCCGCTGCCACTGGTGCTCGAACGGCTGGAACGGCGGGAGAACGGACCAGCAGGTCTGGAATGGCACACGCGCCGGGCGCCGGAATTGCAAGGCATCATGGAACGGAACAGCATTGGCGATCTGGTGATCGACGTTGGCGAGCGCACGCCGACCGATGTCGCCGAGGAGATCGTTCGAAAACTGGAGCTTGGCTGATCGACCAACCTCCCGTGCTCCCTACTCCGTCATGTCGAGCGCCAGCGAGACATCGGCCCCGCTGGATACTGCGCGCAGCGGAGCGATAGCGCTTCGGCCGCGGGCCGACTCGGGACCGGTCAACACCATGCGCCGACTATCGCTTCGCTGCGTCGTCGAGCGCTTCGCGCATGGATTCCTCCTTCGTCGGAATCACAGTTTGGGGTGGGGAGGGCTGAGGAAGCCGAGGGAAGGTCAGTCTTGCCGTTTACGCGGCGTTCTCGATCGCGCCCCGGATGAGGACGTAATCCTCCTCCGGGATAAGGTGGACGTTGCCCTGAAAGGCCAGGGTCCAGTGCTCGGCGGGCCACTTCTTCGCGTAGGTCATCTGGCGGGCGAGCGGTTCGGCCGAAACGAAGTCGTCGTTCGCCAGCGCCAGGTCGCCCTCGATCTTCACCCGGAACGGATACTCCTCGCCGGCCCGCTTCGTGTTGCCGCTGATCCAGATGATCTCCTCGCTCTCGAAATACTGCGAGGCGATCGTGCTGACCCCGGCGAAGGCTTTCACCCCCGTGCAGTAGTAGACGATCTTGTCGCCTGGCCGCATCTGTTCGGCCTTCTTGCGGTGCCGCGATTTCAAACCCTGGATCGTGAAGCCGAGGTCCTTCGTCCGTTGCCAGTTGTCGACCGAACTGACGACGATCCAGTATTTCGTGCCGGTGTCGGGCATTTCGTGAGGCTCCTGCATGCGGTTGGGAGGGTTACAGACGGCCGACCGAGCCGCGGGGACGTGGCCACCGCCGCAGGCGTCGCCGACGGCGCTTGACTTCCTCTTCGGCGTCCGGGGAGCGGGGACTTTCCACGCCCAGAAACTCCAGCATCCGTTCGCCGACATTGAGCGGCTTGGTCATCAGTTCGGCGTAATCCTCGGCGGATTCCACCGGTCCGATATCGTGTCCTTCCCGCTCCTCCAGCGCCTCCCGGTGGTGCATCACCCAGAGGTAGATATCAGCTTCAGTCAACCGGTGGAACTCTTCGAGCACCCCCCGGTCCCGCACCACCTGGACGATTGGCAGGTAGATGTAGGTGTACCAGTCGTTGACCGCCTCGTGAACCGTCGCCGGCCGGTCCCAGATCGACGAGAGCCACGCGTGGTGCGCCGCGATGTGCGACCAGATGACATCGTAGCGGCCGAGCGCGGTGGGCCGGATATCGTGCTCCGATTGCAGCTGGTCGAGATCGGTGCGGCGCAGGAACTCCGCGTATTCCGCCTGCATCAGCAGTTCGGTCGGCGACATGGCGGAGGAGAGCGGCACCCG
>JACCYX010000119.1 GCA_013696265.1 Chloroflexia bacterium | reverse complement strand
CCGCGGATGTCAACGCGGCCAGTGTAGGGCGAGAGGCGGGATTCGGGGAATGGCCATCACATCTGTGCAGGCAGGAGTTGGTCGATGCTCTCCAGCACGTACGTTGGAAGGTTGGCGGCGGGCTGGCTGGCGAGCAATCCGCGGGTGGTTTCGCCGGTCAGCACCAGGGCGGAATCCATGCCGGCGTCGATCGCCATCCGGATGTCGGTCGTCAGGCGGTCTCCCACCATGATGCAGCCGGACGCATCGAGGCCGAGCCGGGTGAGGGCGGCCTCGAGCATGAACGGATCGGGCTTGCCGGCGTTCTGCTCGCAACGCACGCCGGTGCAGCCCTCGATTGCCCCGATGATCGCCCCGGCGTCCGGTTCGCCACGCCCGTTCGGGAAGGGGCAGTAGCGGTCTGGATTGGTGGCGACGAGGCGGGCGCGCTGGTGGACGGCGATCGCGTCGAAGGCGATCTGGAGCTTGCGGTAATCGAAGGTCCGGTCGTAGCTGGCGATCACGAAGTCGACTTCCGCCGGGTCATCCGAAATTTGGATTCCGGCGGCGCGCAGGGCGTCGATGAGCGGGGCTTCGGCGATCGGGAAGACCGTGGCCGCGGGGTGGTAGCGAAGGAGCCAATCGGTCATGGTCGCGACGGTGTTGAGCACTTCGTCGATCGTCACGGGGATACCGAGACGGTCCAGCTTGGCGACGTAGTCGGCGGGCGCCTTGGTCGGGTTGTTGGAGAGGAAGAGGAGGCGGCGGTCCAGTTCTCGCAACCTGGCGATGGTCTCGGCCGCCCCGGGCAGGAGGTCGTCTCCCAGGTAAATCGTGCCGTCGAGGTCGAAGATGTAGCCGTCGTAGAGTGAACGCGGCTGGTGGGCTGGTGGCACGGCGGTCTTCGGACCTGACACAGACGCGTTCCTCTGGCGTGGGGACGGGAAGATCGCACGTCTGTGCAGATCCGGCGCCGGGCGTTGACGCTCGATGCCGGTGATCCTACCGTATTTCCTGGCGATGCAACGATGTGCACGCACAGACGTGCGTGGCCACCTGCGTATACTCGTGTGCTGGAAGCGCCGTAAACAGGCAGACGCGGGACAACTGCCAACACGGGGCAGGGCGGGAAAATGGCATGACGATGCAGATGAATCGCTCCCTGGTCGATGCCGCCCTGGCCGAGGCGTCGACGACCCGTCACCTCGTGGTCGAACCCGGCGGCCTGGCCGCCAGCGGGACCCTTGTGCCGGGGCTTTTCCCTGGACGGCCGGTGGTGATCGTGGCCGATGAGACCACGTTCGCCATCGCCGGTGAAGAGGTGATCTCGGTGCTCCGGGAGGCGGGACAGCCGGTGCTCGAACCAATCGTCTTTGCCGGGTTGCCCGCGTTGCGCCCGGACACCCGGCACGTAGCCGCGATCCGGGGCTGGTTCGAGGACGCCGGGGAGCCGGTGCTGCCGGTTGCGGTGGGATCGGGTTCGATCAACGACCTGACCAAGCGGGCGGCCCACGAAGCCGGTTTGCCGTACGTCGCGGTGGCGACCGCCGCCTCGATGGATGGCTACACGGCCTCGGGGGCGGCGCTGATCCACGAGGGAGTGAAACAGACCTTCGGCTGCGAGGCCCCGGTGGCGGTGATCGCCGACCTCGACGTGCTTCGCGCCGCACCGGCCGCGATGACCGCCGCCGGCTACGGCGACCTGGTCGGCAAGGTCACGGCGGGCGCGGACTGGCTCGTGGCCGACGCGCTCGGGATCGAGCCGGTCCTGCCCGTGGTGTGGGGCATGGTGCAGGGACCATTGCCGGCGATGATCGCCGATCCGGCGCGGTTCCAGGCCCGTGACGCGGCCTCGATCGAGCAACTCTTCCTCGGCCTGATCGTGACCGGCTTGGCGATCCAGGTCTCGGGGTCGACCCGTTGCGCCTCCAGCGGCGAGCACCAGTTCAGCCATCTCTGGGAGATGCGCGGGCTCGAGCATAATGGCGAACTCGTCTCGCACGGCGTAAAGGTGGGCTTTGGCTCGATCTTCGCGGCGGCGCTCTACGAGCGGTTCCTCGCCCGCGACTGGACAGGTTTCGACATCGAGGCGGCCGTCGTGGCTTATCCG
>JACCYX010000102.1 GCA_013696265.1 Chloroflexia bacterium | reverse complement strand
GTTCCGGATTCCGGAATTGGAGCGTGTAACCGCCAAAGTCGCCGGGCGTTTGCCCCACCGCAACAGGCGCGGGTAATCTCGCGACGCGGCCCCATTGGAGCAAACGGCAAGACCGGACGGCGATTCGCCGTCCGGTCTTGCCGCGTGAGGAGAAATTGTGTGTTGGCTACGGGGCTAGAACTCCGGGGCCGGAACGGTCAGCGGCGTCTGGTTCGAAGCATCGTCGCCCTCGAGCCCTGGTCCACCGAGACCCGGTCCACCCGGACCACCCATGCCTGGTCCGCCGAGGCCGGGTCCGCCCGGTCCGGACACCTGGCCGTTGACTTCCTGGATGGCGTAGGCGATGCGCCCGAGTTGACCCGCGATATGCGCGGTCTGCATCGCCTGCTCATACGTGCCGTCGTTGTAGAGATCGTAGGCCTCGCCATAGAGGTCCTGGGCAGTCGTGACGTAGAGACTGACATCCACCGTCGAAAGATTGGCGGATTGGCCGGTGACTTCCTGCACGGCGTAGTAGACGTTGACGAGTTCGCGGCTGGCCTGGGCTTGTTGGGAGGGGAAGCCGTAGTCGGCCATTCCGGCCTCCATCAAGTTGCGGGCGGCTTTCGCGGTGTCGGCGGCGGCTTTGGCCAGGCCCTGGGCCTGGCGATAGTTTCCGCCATTGAGCGCGGTCCGCGCGTCGTTGAGCAGGGACTCGGCGTTCTCGATCAGCGCGTCGACCGTGGCCGTGTCAATGGTCGATTCGGCGAAATCGCGGTCGTCGCTGACAGTCTGGATGAGGAGCGCCACGCGCTCGAATTCTTCCTCGACGACCTGGTTGTCGCCGGTCAGGAGCCCGTCGTCGTCCGACGTTCCCGGAAGCGTGGCGTCCTCGCCGGGCATAATGTCGTCGCCCTGGCCGGGGCCGTCCGGTTCGTCGGCGTCCCGCGGTGAGGTCGGTAAATCCGGTGTCTCTGTTTCCTGGGGCGCGGGCTGGGCGGCAAGTACGGATCCGGCCGTGAACAACGCGATCAGGGCGACGAGCAGCATGCTGAGCAAGGGTTTCCTGGTCATCCGATGGTGTCCTTTCGGAGGTGGTGATGCCGGGCGATGAGGGTCTCGCTTTCCGGTCAATTCATCCAGTCCTCAACTTCTGTGAATCCATGTTATGTCGATTTGTTGTCACGGGGATCGCCAGCGTGGATTATTCCTCCTCCCTGGCGCGAGCCCGATAGTTGTCGCCAGCGAACCGTTCCTCGCGCGGCCGGCGTTGAGAAATCAGGAACGCGATCGCGACCGCGATGCCGAGCAGGATGAGGATGTCGGTGCGACCCAGATGGCCCGGCACCAAATCGATCCAGGAATCTGCCCTACCGGTTCCGTTTGAGCCGCGCGGTGCCGGGCCCGAGAATCGATCCAGAATCGGCTCCAGGAGCAAGAACCCAACCACGAGTAATCCGCCGATGAGCACCAGGCGCGGCGCCAAAACAAGCAGTGCCACCGCCAGCACCACGATTGCCAGCGTCTGGAGCCCCGAGCTGCCCGTGAACAGGCCACCCGGACCCGTGAGGGACAGGTCCGGGAGACGGTCCAGCCAAAGACCCAGCGTCGCGAGGACCCCCTGCTCCGGTCCTCCGGCCCGTTGCTGGCCAGGTCCAGCGGGGTTGCCGAACAGGCTCCTCACCGTCGGCAGCAGCAGAATCACCAGAAGGCCCGCCGCCACGGCGAAGCCGAGTGTTTCCCAGAGGGAACGTCGCTGCATGGTTGTCTCCTTTCATAAGGCCGGAACCGGTGCGGCCTGGCACGTCCTGTTCACCTCCTACTCTAGGGATCGATGGTGAGAGGAGAGGGAGGTGATCATGAGAAAACGATGAGAAACGAGCGGCACGCCAGAACACCCGTTGCCGGGGAATGCATCGGCCGCCGTGTCTCTGTGGCCGGGAGTCCCTTTAGCGAGCGGTGGGCCGGGTTGGAATGGGGATGAGTGCCGGGCGGCTGGGTGACTCCCGGGTTGCGGTCGTTGGGAACGCCGCCCCGGTCGTGGGGATCGTGACCGTGACCGTCGTTCCCGCGCCGAATTCGCTGTCGATCGAGACAGCCCACCCGTGGGCATCCACGATCGCGCGAACGATGGCGAGACCCAGGCCGAGCCCGCCCTGACCGCCGGCGCGCGTTCGCGACACGTCCGCCCGGTAGAAACGGTTCCAGACCCGTGGCAAGTCCTCGGCGGAAATCCCCGTTCCGGTGTCGGCCACGGAGACGATGGCGTGGTTTGCGCCTTCGCGGCCGAGCCCTATCGTGATCGTGCCACCCGGTGCTGTCGCCGCCCGTGCATTGGTGCAGAGATTGAGCACCGCCTGGCGCAGCCGGTCGGCGTCGCCTGAGACGACGAGGGTTGCCGCGTCCGAATCGATCGCGGCCACGATCCGGTGATCTGGGGCGAGGAGGCGAACCTCCTCCACGACCTGCTCGATGAGGGGCCGAAGCTGGATCGGGCCAGCGTACAGTGTGGCCTGGGGATTGGTGTCGAAACGAATCAGGTCCATCAATTCGTCGACCAGCCGTCCCATGCGGGCGATTTCGCCGTTCATGAGCCGGAGCAAGCGGGCGCGGGCGGCCGGATCCTCCCGGTCAGCTCCCAGCAGGAGCATTTCCACGCCGCCGCCGAGCGCGGTCAATGGCGACCGGAGTTCGTGCGAGGCGTCCGCCAGGAACCGCCGTTGCGTCGCAAGCATCGTATCCAGACGTCCGACCATGTGGTTGAAAGCCTGGGCCAGTTCCGTCAATTCGTCGTTGGCCGGCGGCACCTGGACCCGCCGGTCGAGATCGCCCGCGGCGATCGCCCGGCTCGTGGTCGCCATCCGGCGCAAAGGTCGTAGCACGCCGCGCATCAGGGGCAACATGAGCAGGATCACCGTCACGACGGCGATCGCCATCCCGGCCAGCAGGGTGAGCCGCAATCGCCCCAACACGAGATCCACGCTCTCGAAGGACGTGGCGAGTTCGGCGACGGCGATCACCTCCCCGCTGTCCCGGTCGTGGAGTGGGACCAGGTTGACCAGCATCGTCCCGTCGTCCGACTCGACCTGGATCATGCGCTCCTCGCCGGCGGCGGCGACCTCTCCGTACGTGGCCGCTTCGAGGAGCCGGGGGGCGACGATGGACGGCTCCTCGCCGGATTCGACCCCGTCGGCAAGCAGCGTGCCATCGGGAGAGACGATCCGCGCGGCGGTATCGAGCGTCGTCAGCCGGCGGGCCAGATCGACCAGTTCTCGCCGCGTCCGCTCGTCGTCCGCCGGTGGATCCTCCCGGGGTTCAGGGGGAGCCGGTCCCGTGCCGTCGCCGCCGGGGGGCGCTGGGCCGACCTCCCAATCCGCGATGACCGGTTGGCCGGAAAATCGCAACCCATCTTCGGCTGCGTCGACGAGGGAGGTCCGCAGGTTGAGATAGAGCACGACCGAGAAGACCGCCAGCACGACGGCCAGCACCCCGACGGCGACGAGGATGAACCGCCAGCGCAGCGGCGGCATCCAGCCCCGGATCATGATCTAGGCCCGCAGCACATAGCCAACGCCTCGCATCGATTGCAGCCGCTGATGGTCGCGGTCGCCAAGTTTCGCGCGGAGGTAGCGGACGTAAACGTCCACGACGTTGGTTTCGACCACCTGGTCATACCCCCACACCCGGTTCAGGATCGCCTCCCGGCTCAACACGTGGCGGGGTTGCAGCATAAAGCACTCCAGCAAGTCGAACTCCCGTGGCGTGAGGGAAACCTCGCGCCCGTCGTCGGTGACGATTCGCGTCTGGCGGTTGAGCCGGAGCGTGCCGACCGCGAGCACGCTGCCGGCCATCACCCCGTGGCGACGGAGCACGGCGCGCATGCGGGCGGTCAGCTCCGGGAACTTGAAGGGTTTGGGGAGGTAATCGTCGGCGCCGCTATCGAGACCGGCGACACGGTCGCCCGTCTCGCCGCGGGCGGTCAGCACGATGATCGGGACATCGCTGCGGTTTCGCAGGGCGCGACAGATCGTCAGCCCATCGGTTCCAGGCAGCATCAGGTCGAGTAGCACCACTTGCGGCTGGGTGCGCTCGAAGGTGGCCACCGCCAGGTTGCCGTCGCGCACGGCCTCGACATCGTACCCTTCGTAGGTCAGACCCATGGTCAGGAACTCGACGATCGTTTCCTCGTCCTCGACCACGAGCACGCGTGGCCGGCTCGTGGAGAGTGTGTCATCGAGTGGTTCCGGGAGGGTGGCGGTCATCAGGGTCCATTCGGGTTCGTAGGGATGCCGAGCTTGTCTCGGCCCGACAGCGCAGCGGGGCATCTCGGCCTTGCTCAGCGGAAATCGATGCCCCCATCGTAGAGAGTTCCATCGGAGGCGACAAGGCGCGGCGCCCGGAGCGCGCTCCACAAGCCGCCGCGGGCGAATCTCGCGTCTCCAATACCCGGTATACTGGAGGCAACATCCGGGTCGGGGTTGTTGCGTTTGCCGCCCCGGCCCCTTTCGTGCCAGCCGACCCGATCGCCATCCGTGAAACCAGAGCGTGCAACTCCTTCCATGACCCAATCGTCCGCAACCTCCCACATCCGAAACTTCAGCATCATCGCCCACATCGACCACGGCAAGTCGACGCTGGCCGATCGTCTCCTGCAACTCACGGGCACCGTGTCCGAACGAGACCTCAGCACTCAGATGCTGGACACGATGGACCTCGAGCGTGAGAAGGGAATCACGATCAAGGCCCGTGCCGTGCGCATGGCCTACACCGCGAACGACGGCGAGACCTACGAGCTCAACCTGATCGACACGCCCGGCCACGTCGACTTCTCGTACGAGGTCAGCCGTAGCCTGGCCGCCTGCGAGGGTGCCTTGCTGGTGGTCGATGCGGCTCAGGGAATCGAGGCGCAGACGATGGCGAACGTCTACCTCGCGCTGGAACACGAGCTGGCGATCGTGGCCGTCATCAACAAGATCGACCTCCCGAACGCCGATCCCGAGCGCGTCTCAAAAGAAGTCGGACAGTTCATCGGTCTGCTGGACGACGAGATCGTGCCGGCCTCGGCCAAGACCGGGATCGGCGTCGACGAGATCCTCGAAGCGATCGTCGCCAAGATGCCGCCTCCGCCCGTCGACGGCCTGAAGAAACCGCTACGGGCCCTGATCTTCGATTCCCACTTCGACTCGTTCAAGGGCGTGATCGCCTACGTCAAGATCGTCGATGGCGAGATCGGCGAAGACGACCGGATGCGGGTTCTGGGCAACGGCAAGGAAGCCGACATCCTCGAAGTCGGCTACTTCGGCCCGGCGATGACGACATCCAAATCACTCAAGACAGGCGAGGTCGGCTATATCGCAACCGGCCTCAAGGTGGTCAAGGATTGTCAGGTCGGCGACACGATCACGCTCGCCAATGCGCCCGCGAAGGAGCCGCTGCCGGGCTACCGGCCAGCGATGCCGATGGTCTACGCTGGGCTCTACCCGACCGACAGCGAGGATTTTCCGATCCTCCGCGACGCGCTGGAGCGGTTGCAACTCAACGATGCGTCGCTTACCTACGAGCCGGAATCGTCGTTGGCGCTCGGATTCGGGTTTCGTTGCGGCTTCCTGGGGCTGCTCCACATGGAGATTATTCAGGAGCGGCTGGAGCGCGAATACGATCTCGACCTGCTGGCGACCGCGCCGAGCGTGGAATACGAAGTCCACTTGCGGGGCGACAAGCGGCTAAGGATCGACAATCCGTCCGAACTTCCCAATCCGGGCGAGATCGAGGCGATTCTCGAACCCTGGATGCACCTCAACATCATCGCCCCCGCCCGCTTCGTGGGAGCGATCATGGACCTCACCAGTTCCAAGCGCGGGTTGTTCGACGAGATGATCTATCTCGATGAGGACCGGGTGCAGCTCAAGTACGACATCCCGCTCGGCGAGCTGATCGTCGAGTTTTATGACCAACTCAAGAGCCGGACCCAGGGCTACGCCTCGCTCGACTACACGCTGGCCGAGATGCGGGAGGCGGACCTCGTCAAGCTCGACGTGCTGGTCAACGGCCAGGCGGTGGACGCGCTCTCGATCATCTCCCATCGCGACGACGCCTACTATAAGGGGCGCGAACTGGTGAGCGTGCTGCGGGGCCTGATTCCCCGGCAGATGTTCGACGTCCCAATCCAGGCCTCGATCGGGAGCCGGATCGTGGCCCGCGAAACCGTGAAGGCGATGCGCAAGAACGTACTTGCCAAGTGCTATGGGGGAGACATCTCCCGCAAGCGGAAGCTGCTGGAGAAGCAGAAAGAGGGCAAGTCGCGGATGAAGCTGGTGGGTAGCGTCGAAATCCCACAGGAGGCATTCATGGCCGTGCTCAGCCTCGGCTCCGGCGACAAGGCAGCGGCAAACCGTGGCTAAATACGACCTCGACTTCATCGCCGAGTGGGAATCCGCGATGCGGTTCGACACGGTCGATGACGGCGTGCAGGTGATTCCTGGATCGATCTTCGGGAAAGTCCTGGCGGCAGTGCCGTACGAGGGCGGCCGCTTTCCCTACTCTCCTCTGCGCCCGATGCTGATCGTATTCGGCCCGGGGCAGATAGGGGAAACCGGGCAGTTCGGTTCGCAGTCGGTTGCGGTTGCCCGCGTGTTGGCGAGGCTGATTGGGGAAGACGCCGAGGTCGAGACGTGTGGCGCCGACGGTGTGGAAACGTGCCTGGTTCGCGACATTCCGAAGATCTGGTGGCTCTCGGCCGTCTACGTCGATGCGGTCGATCCGGTGTTGGATGCAGCGAAGGCGGGTGGCGATCCACGGGCGTTGCAGCAGATCGTGGCCCGGCTACGAGAGCCGGACGGCTGCCCGTGGGACCGCAAGCAGACGCACCAATCGCTGCGAAAGTCGATGGTTGACGAAACCTACGAAATCGTTGACGCGATTGACAGCGGCGACACCGCCCACCTGGCCGAAGAGCTGGGCGACATGCTCTTGCTGATCATGATGCAGGCTCAGATCGCGCACGAGGCGGGTGAGTTCTCGATCGAGGATGTCTACCGGGGCATTGCGGCCAAGATCGTGGGACGGCACCCGCATGTCTTCGGCGATGCGGTGGTAGACACCGAGGCGGACCTGTCGGGCATTTGGTCCGAAGCCAAGGCGAAGGAAAAGGCGGTCACGGGCGACCGCGGCGGCAAGGACATCGATGGCGAGCCGTTTTCGATGCCGGCGCTGGAACGCGCAACCCGGGTGCTGAAGAAGCATCCTGTTGTAGTAGACGACGACACGACCGAATTGTTGCGTCTCGTGAGCAAGATCGTCGCCAGCGGCGAGGACCCGGACGCCGTGCTTCGTCAGCAATTGCGGGAGCATGTTGCCCGTCAATCTTAGGGTTGCGGACCTTGTGTTCGTCCATTGTGCGGCCATTCGCACGGTTCAAGGGCCGAGACAAGCTCGGCAACCCTACGCGGACATCGAAACGTATGTCGCGCCCCAAACTGGTCGTTGTACTGATGCGGAGCTTGCTCCGCCCGTGCTCGGCGCGGAAGCTAAGCGGCATTGAACCAGGGAGACCATCACGGCATGCAGGCACTCGACGTATCACCGGATGTCATCGGACGGATCACCTGCGGCACCCTGCGTGCCGATCACGCTGGCGAGCAGGTCACACTCCAGGGCTGGGTCAACCGGCGCCGCGATCTCGGTGGCCTGATCTTCATCGACCTCCGGGACCGGTTCGGGACCACCCAGGTGGTCTTCAATCCGCAAGTCGCGCCAGAGGCGCACGAGCTGGCAAGCGGTCTCCGCAATGAGTACGTCATCTCGGTCAGCGGCACGGTGAACATCCGTCCGGAAGGAACCGAGAATCCTCGGATGGCCACCGGCCAGATCGAACTCGAAGCCCACGCCGTCGACATCCTCAACGAGGCGAAGACGCCGCCCTTCTACATCAACGAGGAAGTTGAGGTCGACGAAAGCCTCCGGCTCAAGTACCGCTACCTCGATCTGCGCCGGCCGCGGATGCAGCGGAATATGCTGCTCCGTTACGGGATCGTGAAAGCAATTCGGAACTACCTCGACGGGCGCGGCTTCGTCGATGTCGAAACGCCGCTCCTGATCAAGAGCACGCCCGAGGGCGCCCGCGATTTCCTCGTGCCCAGCAGCGGGTTTCCGGGATCCTTTTACGCCCTTCCCCAATCGCCGCAGCAACTCAAGCAGTTGCTGATGGTGGCCGGGCTCGACCGGTATTACCAGATCGCGCGCTGCTTCCGAGACGAGGCGCAGCGGGCCGACCGCCAGCCAGAATTTACGCAACTCGACATCGAGATGACGTTCGTTGACGAGCAAGACATTATGTCGATGATGGAGGAGTTGTACTCCGAACTGACAACTACCTTTAGCGACAAGGCGATCCAGCAGACGCCGTTTCCGCGCCTGACCTACAAGGAGTCGATGGACCGCTTCGGCAACGACCGGCCCGATCTCCGGTTCGGCCTGGAACTTCAGGATGTCTCGGAGGCATTGGCGTCGACCGAGTTCAAGGCGTTTGCCGGGGTATTGGCGGCGGGCGGCCAGGTCAAGGCAATCGTCGTGCCGGGCTGCGCCGGGTACACGCGGCGGGAAATCGACGAAGTGACCGAGCTCGCGAAACAGGCGGGGGCGAAGGGACTGGCGACGATCCAGCTCAACGAGGAAGGCATCCGCTCCCCGATCGCCAAGTTCCTCTCCGAGTCAGAGATTGGGGCGCTCACCACCGGGATCGGCGCCGGGACCGGCGACCTGGTGCTGATCGTCGCCGACCAGCCCACGGTCGTCGCGAAATCGCTCTCCGCGCTGCGCGACGAGTTCGGACGACGGCTGGAGTTGGCCGATCCCAACGTGCTGGCCTACTGCTGGGTCTACGAGTTCCCGCTCCTGGAGTGGGATGAGGAAGGCAACCGCTGGGATGCCACCCACAACCCCTTCTCCGGCTACTACGCCGAGGACGAAGGGCTGCTCGACACCGATCCCGGCGCGGTCCGGGCGAAGCAGTACGACCTGGTCGGTAACGGGAACGAGCTTGGCGGCGGGAGCGTCCGCATCCACAACCGGGCGAAGCAGGAGCGCGTCTTCGCGCTCATGGGCCACCAGGTCGAGGACCAGGCCGAACGCTTCGGCGCGATTCTCGATGCGCTGGAGTACGGCGCACCGCCGCACGGCGGAATCGCGATGGGGATCGACCGGTTCGCCATGCTCCTGGCCGACGAGGCGAGCATCCGCGACGTGATCGCCTTCCCCAAGAACCAGCGCGGCGTCGACCTCATGTTCCAGGCTCCCGCCGCCGTGGCCGCCGAACAACTGGACGAACTGGGCCTGAGCGTCCAGGAAGCGGTTGAGGTGCCGGAAGTGGCCAGCACAGACGGCAATTCGTAGGGCGATCCTGGCCCCGCTGGATACGTGATCGCCCGTGGCTCCGGGGTTGCGGAGATCGGGTCAACACGGAGGTCATCTGTACCGGCAAATTCAGAAATGTTGAGTCGTGTCATGCACCCTCAACGACGTGAAACACGAACGCATGATCAAAAATCGACCGATTCCGGCCGTCGAAGCCCCTTTTGCGCGTTCCGGCTGTGTATCAGCGCAGTGGCTCAGAGCCAGGACACCACAAGATGTTGTGGTTACGATCAATGTGTCGGTACAGATGACACGGAGGTTGACCCCTACGTTGTTGACCTGTAATCGGTCCCCATCGGTCCAAGAGCCTCGCCGTTGCGCATGCGATGGGCGAAGTCCGTGACCTGGCGGTCGAATTCTTCCGGGTAGGCGTACCCAAGATGCTCGCCTACCTCGCGCGCCACGCGGCGGAAAAAGGCGATTGTCCGGAAGAGCGAGTTCCAGTTGTCGTCGATGCCCGCCGCCGCGTAGGTGGCCTCCAACTCGGCCCAGATGTCGGGCGGCAGGTGCGCCTTCAATCCCTTCCCCAGCGCCCCGGTTGGGACCGACCAGCCGTGATCGCACTCCATCCGCCACTCCAGCATCGGGCGCAGGTACACATCCCGCATGTCGTAGTCCAGGCACCATTTGGCGGGCAGCAACTCGTCGCGCAGGAGGCACTTGGCGACGTATGGCACGCCGATGAAGAAGTCGTTGACGAGCGTCTGGTAGGTCGCCTCGTCGGGCCGAACCGGGATATAGGCGGCGTAGGTTGGGTCACGGAGATCAGCGGTCAGGCGATCCTTGTCGAGGAGCACGCGGTAGCCGGCATCGAGCCCCGGATCCAGCGTCGGGGCGGTGGCGATTCGTCGCATCTGCTCGATGGACCAGAGCGTGAAGTCGATCTTGAGCCCGCTGGCGTACTGCGTGACGTTACTGACCTGCGG
>JACCYX010000098.1 GCA_013696265.1 Chloroflexia bacterium | reverse complement strand
GACCTCTCGCTCTGCACGGACAACGCGGCGATGGTCGCGGGGCTTGGATTCGTCGAACATGAGCGCGGGGTGCGCGGCGGCCTCGATGCCGACGCCTTCCCCCGCTGGCCGATCGGTTCGGCCCGGTCGGCTGGTCACGCGGGTGAGGAGAGACGGTGACGCAAGTAGATCAGGATGATTACGAAACTACGGTGGAACGTGGCATGGCGCTGGCAACCGATCTCGCGGTCCGGGCGGGCGCCATCCTGCGCGATCGCCTGGAGGCTGAGCGGCAGGTGGTCCACAAGGGCGTCGTCGATCTCGTCACCGATGCCGACCACGCCTCCGAGGCGCTGATCTGGGAGGGACTGAAGGCGGTTTTCCCAGACCACCGGATGATGGGCGAGGAAGGGTCGGTTGGCGCGACGGCGACGATGGCCGAGCAGCCATTCGGCTGGGTCTTCGACCCCCTCGACGGCACCACCAACTATGCCCACCGGTTTCCGCATTTCGCGGTCTCGATCTGCCTTGAGCACCGCGGGGTACCTGTGGTCGGCGTCGTCTACGACCCGATGCGGGACGAGTTGTTCGCCGCCCGCAAGGGACACGGGGCAACCATGAACGGCCAGCCGATCGCCGTTTCGCACACCGGCGAATTGGTGCGTGCGCTGCTGGCCAGCGGCTTTTCGTACGACCTCGCCGAGCGAGCGAGCCAGGTTGTGCTGTGGGAGCACTTCAACAATCGCACCCAGGGCGTCCGACGGGCGGGAGCGGCCGCGCTCGATCTCTGTTACGTCGCCATCGGACGGCTCGACGGCTACTGGGAGCGACCAGTGCGACCCTGGGATATGGGTGCCGGGGTCATCATCGTCCGCGAGGCGGGCGGGATCGTGACGGCGCTCGAGCACGATGGGTTCGATCTCTATACGCCGGAGGCCCTGGCCGCGAACCCGGCCATCCACCGCCAAATGCGTGAAGCGATCGTAACGGTGACCGGAATCACGAAGCCCACATAGGCACAACTTGACGCCTGCGTGCGGTGTATCATGGTTCCCACGGTCAAACATGTCCCACGGGCGAAAAGGTGTGGCGTGTTTGCGGTCGCCGTGGATTGCGCGGCAACCGAACGAGCCGTGTTCGGTGAATCGCCACCCATCACCCCCGGGCATGCGCGCATGCCGGGAAGGAGGTTCGCGTCGATGAAACTGATCCTCGCGGTTGTCCAGGACGAAGATACCGATGCGCTCACCGAAGCCCTGGTCGGGGCGGGTTACCGCTTCACGAAAATCAGCACGACCGGGTCGTTCCTGCGAACCGGGAACACCAGCCTGATGATCGGCGTCGAGGACGCCGGCACGCAGGGTGTCCTCGACATCCTCCAACGGACCTGTCGCCGGCGTACGCAGATTGCGGTGCCGTACTCGCCGGCGCTGGAGCCGGGGCTGCTCTACATGCCGGAGAACTTCGAGGTCGAGGTCGGGGGGGCGGTGGTCTTCGTCGCCAACGTCTCGCGGTTCGAGCGCATCTAGCGACGTCGATGGTCAGATCCAGGGACATGAACCGCCGCCCGCGTAAGGCGGCGGTTCGGTTTGTCCCGCATCGCTGATCAACGATGGCATCAGCGTCCACGATCCCACGAATGCCGACTCGGGCAGGGGAGGCCCTCTTCGAGTGACCCGTCCGCTACGAGTCTGGCCCGGCCGCGGCCGCATTGCTCGTTCTCGCCCCCGCCGGGGTGGCGTGGTACAAGAGAGTGATTGGGGACCTCTCTTGACGACCACAAAGGAACCTGCCGTGATGAATACACCAACCGACTGGGTCGACCGGGTATCGCGGGATGCCATCGTCGACGTCTCGAAACGCCTTGTCTCGATTCCAAGCGTCAGCGGTGACGAACTGGCGGTCATGACCTTCGTCCAGGAGTGGCTGGACGAGCGCGGCATCGGCTACGTCGTGACCGCCAACGATCCAGCCCGGCCAAACGTGATCGCCACGGTCGGCAATCCCCGGAGCGGCCCGGTCATCGCCATGAACGGCCACCTCGATACCGTCCCCGTCTCCGACGCCTCATCCTGGCGCACCGATCCCTTCGAAGGCGTCGTCAACGACGAAGGCACGCGGCTCTACGGGCGGGGCGCCTCGGACATGAAGAGTTCGGTCGGCGTGATGATGACGATGCTCGAACTCTTTCGGGACGCGGACCTGACCGGGGCGTTGCAGGCGCACATCGTCTCCGATGAGGAGATCGGGGCCCGCTTCGGCACCCTGCACGTGCTCGACGAAATCGCGGTCGGCCACCTGCCGCGCCCCGATTACGTCTTCATTGGCGAGGGCAGCGAACTCAAGGTCCGCAACGCCGAACGTGGCGGCCTCGCCATCAACGTCACGTTTCTCGGCAAGGCGTCGCATACCGCCGCCGCCCGCGTCACCGGCATCAATGCCATCGCCAAGGCCGCCAAAGGCATTCTCGCGCTCGAGGAGCACCTGGAGCAGTTCCACCCCTCGGTCGGGCACCCGGTGATCAGCATCAACATGATCGAGGGCGGGGTGGCTCACAACGTGGTGCCGGGGTCCTGCACGATCTCGATCGACCGCCGCCTGATTCCGGGCGAGACGAAGGAGAGCGTCGTCGCCGACATCGTGGCCAAGTTCGACGCGATCGCCGCCGAGGATCCCGATTACCGGTACGAGCTGGATGTCGACCCGGACGGCTCCTACATCGCCGCCAACATCACGCCGGAAGATTCGCCGCTGGTCCAGGCGTTCCAGGAGAGCGTGCGCCGGGTGCTTGGCAAGGAGCCGGAGTTCTTCGTGCAGTGGGCTGGGATGACCGACGGCCGCTTCTACCGGCAACACAACATCGATACGGTGGGAATGGGACCGCGCGGCGAAGGCGCGCACGGCGCGAACGAATCGATCGCGATCGACGATCTCGTTCTCGAAGGCAAGATCTACGCCGACACTATCGCCCGACTCCTCAAGGCGAGATAGGGCCTGTATGGCGGCACGCGGACGGCAACGTGCCATGTACGGTTGCGGCAGCGGAGCGATGCTTGCTCCGCCCCTCAACCGTACATGGTTCCGTGGCGGGGCCAGGCTTTTGTGGCGAGAAATGTATCGACCGCACCGAACCTGAATGGCTCCGATTCCGGCCCGTCAGATCATCGTGTACCATATCCGCCACTCTTGACTGACACGCTGGCGTACCCGTGACCATGAGACTGTATGAAAGGCTGAGCGGTGCTGAAGGGAATCGACCCGCTGTTGTCGCCCGAGTTGTTGCACACCCTGGCGGCGATGGGACACGGTGACGAGATCGTGCTGGTGGATTGTCATTTCCCCGCCGTGTCCATCGCCCAACGCCTGGTGCGCCTCGATGGCGTCACCCTGCTCGACGCCGCCCGCGCGGTGCTTTCGGTCTTGCCGATCGACACTTTCATAGATGAGCCGGTGGCCGGGATGCGAATGGTCGAAACGCCGGACGTGATTCCCGATGTCCAGGCGGAGGTCTTCGACGCTGTCTGGGAGAGCGAGGGGCGCGAGATTGGCGTCGAACGGGTCGAGCGCTTCGCCTTCTACGACCGAGCCCGGCGGGCGTTCGCCGTCGTCGCCACTGGCGAGAACCGGCCCTACGGGTGCGTGATCCTCACCAAGGGCCTCGTCCTTTAGCCCGGAATATTCACGAATCGTGGTGGCATGGATGGTCGATGTCCCGCGTCCAGGCAGGGGATATCCAGCGGGGAGGCCCTGTGAGGCCTCCCGCCCAACCACCGGGGAAGCGGGAGGCCACACAGGGCCTCCCACCAACATTCGGGCTTCATGTCACCTGCTCCGCGGCGGAGGTGTGGAAGGCACGCTCGCCAGGACGGCGGGCCTACGAATCGACGAGGCGGCAGTATTTGCCGGCAACCCAGCCGCCGGTTGCCCCGTCGTCCCTGGTCACCTCGTACCAGTCGTAATCGTCGGCCTCTTGCGGGCCGCTGGCGACGGTTAGCTCGGCGCCCATCCCGAGTTCGTCGATGACCTTTCCACCCAGTCCAGCCGCGTCACGCAGGTTGAGCGGCGGATCGACCACCTCGATCCGGTCTCCGGCCGCGAAGGGGTCCGCCGGCGGCTGGGGTGCCCCAACCAACACCGAATCCACCTCGACCGCGCAGTAACCGCTGGTACACCGGCTACTTGGCACGCGGCGCTCGAAGTGCAGGTGGTCGCCGTTTTGCGTGCCGCTCTCGCCGATGAACTGGCCAGTCTGCACCCGCCCGTTAACCCGGAGGTCGGAATCGACGCTCGACATATGGCCGTAGACGTGGATTTCGCCATCGTCGGTTTCGATGTTGACGTGCGCGGGCGCGAAAACCGTGTCCCGACCCGCATACACCACCTTGCCGCCGACCGCCGCGAAGAGCGACGTGCCAAATCTGATGCCAACATCCATGCCCGGATGCTGGCAACCGTCCAGTCCGTAGTTCTTACCGTACTGGTACCAGGAACAGTCCTTGTTCCACTTCTTGACGCTCTGGCCGTGCTCCGAATTAACCTTCGCCGGCACTCCGCCCCAGACCGCGCTGGTGATCATCCGCCGGCGGGACCGGGTGTCGTCGGCGTGCTCCGACGGCCCATGCTCGGTCGGTCCATAGTTGCCGGATGGATCCGCGCTGGTATCGAGAGTTTCTGGCTCTGCCATCGTCGTGTCCTTTTCGCGTGATCTCGGGGATGTCTTGACAGGACCCTGGAACCGCCGGCGGCGGTGGCGCGCGACCGTGCATCTACAACCTCATGCCTTTCCGTTGGGGGATTGGGCCATCGACGCCGGATCGAAGAAGCGCAGGTAGGGGTTCCCGTAGTGCTGGTAGGCGCCCCACGTCTGGGCGCCGCTTGGCGTCTCCAGGATCGAGAGCCGGGCCGAGCGCATCGCGATGTGCATTTGCTCCGGCGACGTACCGGTGAACTGGCGGTGGTAGCGGTCGATCGGCCGCAACCCAAGCAGCCGCTCGTACATCGTGAGCGCGAACTCCTGCGCCGCGATGTCGTCGACCGGCCAGGCGGTGCAGACGAAATTGGCGACCCCCCGGCCAAAGAACGATTCGGCGAAGCTCGGCGCCAGCTCGACCGAGCGCAGCTCGGCGCGGTCCGGCGTGATGCCGCTCTCGCAGGCGTTGGAAAACACGAAGCCGGGCACGCGATCGATCCGGTTCAGCTCGTGCGCGGTGATCCTCGTCCCGTTCGAGAAAATCCAGCCCGACATTTCAGGATGGTCGCGGTCGTAGGTGCAGTGACCGGCGAAGTGCAGGACGTCGTAGCTACGTTGCATGAGTTCGCGCAGCACATTGGTGCGGGTGGCTTCCTGGGGACCGAGGAGCTTGACGACCTCGATGCGGTTGTCGGTCAGTTCATGCACCGTGTTGAAGCGTTCGAAGAGGCTGGCGACCGCCGCGCCCTCCGCCTCGGCGCCCGGCAGCCGGTTGTCCTCGGCCGGGTCGGCAACCACCAGCACCCGCATCAACCGCCGCGGCGGGGGCGGTGGCTGCGGAGGCGGCGCGAAGGTCGTCCGCAGTTGCCGGGTGACGCCGCGGCTGGTGCCCAGGAACCGCCGCGGATCGAACTCTCCAGCCCGGGCCGTGTGCCTTCCGGTTTCCCCATTGCCGGCGAACGGCGACGAGATGACCTCATTGTCGTGCTGGGCCACCATTTCCCAATGGACCCGGGCCACCGTCGTATCGAGCATGAGCACCAACGGCGCCGCGGTGGAGAGCTGCGGGCGGAAGTCGGCCGGCAGCAGGAGTTGTCCCAGGAACCGTCCCCGCTCGTACTGCTTTTCGACATCCCACGCGCC
>JACCYX010000046.1 GCA_013696265.1 Chloroflexia bacterium | reverse complement strand
AGCCCTTCAGGTCCGCGTCGATTGGCTCTTGACTGGGGACGCAGACGTCATGGTTTGGCTTGCACAGATGACGTTCGAAGAACAGCACCGGCAACAGAACGGGCCGGGCTCGGAAGGTCTTCCGGGGTACGTGATCGTCGGACCGGGACCCTGGTACATGGACGATGACGACGAATGGCAGGTCGACCCTGAAGCGGCGCGCCAATCCGAGACCGTCAGGGCGACGCCTACAAGGCCCTGGGACCGCGCCTAAGGCGCCTCAAACGGGATTGCAGGCGTCCAGAGCCCTTGTCCAGGGACAATCCCATCCTTAGCGGCGCTAGCTAGACACGATAACTGAACAGTTTTGGATGATTCGGGAAGGGGTCGAAAAGCCTAATGCAGCGGGGAAATGGGGAAACATGCCACAACGCTTAGAGTCCGATACTTGGGAAGCAAGCACTCTACCAACTGAGTTACACCCGCATGTCCCTTGAGCCGGGAGTATAGCACGCACCCTGGCATTGCCGACGAGGCGGTCGAGATCGTCAATGTCGCTGCCTCTATCAGTGAAAACGCACGATCGCACCAAATGTTTCGCGTATCGTAGACCGTGCCCGAAGTCAGGAACTGCCGAGCCGTCGGCGCGACTCAGGCAAAACGCATTCGAGACGACACGACATCGAATTCGATCTGTCTCCAGTATGCTGATTGTGTTGCGAGACGATGGGCAATCTGATGAAGAGATGGAGACCGTGATTGGTGAAGACTCCAGCAATCCACCATGTGCAAATAGCCATTCCCACCGGAGGTGAACCGGACGCACGAGGGTTCTACGGAGAACTCCTGAGATTGGAGGAAGTTCCCAAGCCAGAAAACCTTCAGAAGCGGGGAGGGGTCTGGTTCAGCACCGGTTCGCTGGAACTGCACCTTGGAGTCGACCCGACCTTCAGGCCCGCCACCAAGGCACACGTCGCCTTCGAGGTGTCCGATCTACAGGGGCTCCGGGTACGGATCGAGGCGGCTGGTCACGATATCGTCGAAGACGAGCCGCTGCCCGGCTACGACCGCTTCTACACCGCTGACCCGTTCGGGAACCGGCTGGAGTTCCTGTCGCCGTCCCCGAGTTGATCCTCATCTATCGCCGCGAATGGGTTCACCTGGCAATGCGGACAAAAGGTGGTCCCCCGGCCGCCAACCACGATCCGCCGCATCGGTGTCTCACAGCGGGAGCATCGCCCGCCGTCCTTTGTCCGGCCATAGGCGCGCAGGAAGTTGGCGTTGGTCCCCGCTTCGCCGTAGGGGTTCTCGAACGACGAGATGGTTGTGCCTTGGTGCTCGATCGCACGGTTGAGCACGAGCCGGGTCGCCCGCAACACGCGTCCCAGTTCATCGATAGTGAGGGAGTTGGATGGCCGCTCCGGGTGGATGCGTGCGCGGTAGAGCGCCTCGTCGACATAAATATTGCCGAGCCCGGCGATGACGACCTGGTCGAGGAGGGCGTTCTTGATCTTGCCAGGACGCCTCGCCAATACCTCCAAGAGGCGAGTGGCCGTCAGTGACGAGGCGAACGGCTCCGGTCCCAGCCGTCGGTCGAGCCGGTAGACCTCTTCCTGTCCGGCGAGCCAGACGCGTCCAAACTTGCGCTGGTCGCCGAACCGGATGTCGGTGCCATTGTCGAGGTGCAGGGCGAGGTGTTCGAAGCGCACTGGCGGCTCGCAGGATGGAACCAGCAGGAGCCGACCGGTCATCCGCAGGTGGACGATCAGGTACAGCCCATTGTCGAGATGGAGGAAGAGGTACTTGCCGCGACGGCTGGTGTCCACGAACGTCCTGCCAGCGAGGGTGAAGACGGGCTCGACCCCCTCCAAACTGGACGTTAGCACGGCGGGAAAGTCGCCGACCGTGATGGCCGTGATCTTCTGGCCGATGATGCCGGGATGGAGCATGCGTCGCACCGTCTCGACTTCGGGCAGCTCTGGCATACTTTCCTCACTGGCGCCGACGCCGCGATAGGCTCCTGGCAGCCGGGAGCAAGAGGACGGGAACAAGGATGGACGAGACGCGGGATTGCCTGTTTTGCCGGATCGCGGCGGGAGAGTTTGGCACGGAGTTCGTGTACGAATCGGATTCGGTCGTTGCCTTCAACGATCTCGCCCCGCAAGCGGGAACCCACGTCCTCGTGATCCCACGAGTCCATTTACCGAGTATAGCGGCGCTGGATCGCGATCGGGACGCGCTGCTCGGTGAACTCGTGGCGGCGGCAACCGGTATTGCCCACCAGCGCGGAATCGAGGATTCTGGCTACCGGCTGCTCACCAACGTCGGCCCGGACGCCGGGCAAACCATCTTTCACCTTCACCTGCATCTGCTCGGTGGCAACGCTCTGGGACCACTTGGCTAATCGCTTCAGATTGGAAATGACATGACCGAGACATCATCGCTCCGTGAACGCCTCGCCCAGGATCTCAAGGCGGCCATGAAGGATCGTGACACGGAATTGCGCGACACGATCCGCTTCATCCTCTCGGCGGTCAAGAACGTCGAAATCGACAAGCGGGCTCCCTTGACCGTCGACGAAGAGATCGCCTTGCTTCGAACCCAGGCCAAGCAACGCCGGGACTCCATCGACCAGTTCCGGGCCGGTGGCCG
>JACCYX010000037.1 GCA_013696265.1 Chloroflexia bacterium | reverse complement strand
TTCCCCACACCGTCATGTCGAGCGCCAGCGAGACATCCCTGCGCGAAGCGCTTCCGGCGAAGCCGGTGTTTGGTCTGGTGATCGAGTGATGGCAAACCGTGGGTCGGCCTTCGGCCGATGCGCTTCGCGCAGGGATTCCTTGCTGGCGCTCGGAATGACAATCTACGTTTGACGTGACGTGGAAGCGAGTCGGTGGGTTGTCTGGCCTGGATTCCTCACTACTCGGCCACTGGCGACTCGACCGTGAAGTTCCCGTCGATGTCGGTGTAGGTCCAGGACATGTAGTGCTGCCGGGCGATCATCGCCACGCGCTCGACGTTGCCGGTCGCGGTGTTGATCCACCAGGCGAACCACGCCTCGGCCTGGATCGGTTGCTCCGGCAGGTAGAACGTCACCACCTGGTATTCGACACCGTCGATTTCCTGGGTGACGCCGAGCCGGAAATTCTCCGCTCCGGCGTACGTGGTGTCCCACTCCGTCGGCGTGCTGAATCGAGTCGGCGGCTCGTCGAGCCATGCGCCGTCCGTCGCGCGCAGCCAGCCCCGGTCGCCGACCGTGATCGACCTGCGTGAATTTCGCGTGGGCGGTTCAGGCGGCTCGCCGGCGCTGTTCGGGGCGAATCCCCCGGAGTAGAGGACATCGAGCGAGTAGGCATCGCCTGCCTCGCCTTCTCCGTCGATCACGGCGAACTCCGCGCGGACGAGCACATCGTTGCCGGAACCCAGGCTTTCGGTCCAGCGCACGCGCTCCCAGCCGAGCATTTGAGCGTACGCGGTGTTGAACAGTTCCTCGGCCTCCGGATCCGATGATGGCTTCGGCGCCGCGTCGAAACCTTGCGTATTGGGGTCCGGCAGGAGCGCGTAGAAGGTCGCCTCCTGCGCGGGCTGGCCAGCGAGGTTGATCCGGGCGTCGATTTGCCACCAGCCATCGAGACTGAGGTTTAAGCCTGTCGTGCGATACGTTCCAGGAACGAGCGCGTCGGGTTGGAGGCCGACCCCGCTGTTGACCGTGCCGTGATCGAGACTGGTGAAGGTGAGGGCGATGCTCGGGGCCGGGTCCAGCGGTATCGTCGCACCGTCCCAATCGGAGAGACGCACGGAAATCCCGTTGTCCCCGGTCTGGGCCGGCTCGATCGTCAGGTGGACCAGCATCGTGTCTGGTTGCGGCTCGAAGCTGGTCGAGGCGACCAGCGTTGTCTCGTCGAGCACCGTCTCGACCGTGACCGGCGGGGCCGAGAGCGCCATCGCCGAGCCGCCGAGGATGACCACGGCCACGAGCCCAAGTTCCGCGCCGAGCGTCTGTCGGAAACGGCCTGGCCATCCGCTGACTAGGCTGGCGGCGGCTGTCCCCAGCCGGGCGATGCGGCCACGGTGATAGATCGCCAGCCCCAGCGGCACAATCAGAACCATGACCTTCACCAGCAGAATGATGCCGTAGTTCGATGTCCAGAGCGGCTCGAAGACCGACGTGCTCAAGCCGTCTTCACGGATTCCATCGACAAACGGAAAGACGAATCCCGTATTGGCCAGTCCGGTGACGATGGCGACGGCGAACAGAGTCAGCGCCGTGTTGGAGAACCGCTTCAGGCGAAGGCCCGGTCCGCCTTCGGGCTTGGTCGCGGCCCAGACAACCAGCGCGATCAGCCCGCCGGTCCAGAGCGCAACCGACCACTGGTGCAGCAGGTCGACGGCAATCGCCGGGACCCGCCAGGTTAATCGCCCGGCGGCATGGCTGGTCAGCGAGAGACCGAGCAGCGATCCTAGCGCCATCAAGCCTCCCAGCCAGGCGACAGGCCTGGCCACCTGACCTCGCCGCGGGAAGGCGGTGACGATCGCCAGCAGAGTGAGGGGGATCAGCATCGCCGGTCGCCACCACCACGCCTGGGGAAGGGCCGCGAAGGTGTCGCCGAATGACACGTTAGAGTCGTTTCCGTTGCGGAGCCACTGGATGACCGGTTCCGCCAAACTCGCCGTCAGTGCCAGCAGCGACCCCGCGAGGATGAGTCGGGAGCGCTGACGGGTCCATATTGAATTGGATCCACCTCCGGCCATGAACGCTTCCCCGAACAGCAGGAGCCCAGCCGCCACCGACACGCCCAAAAAGGTGAGCCAGCGGGTGGCGACGGCCCACGGGGCGGGCGTGGCGTCTTCTGATGTCGCCAGGCCCGGCGGCAGCCCGCCTCCGACCCGGAAGGCGTAGGCGCCGCTCAGGGTGTGCCCGTCGGTTGCCGAGGTCACGGTCCACGAGACGGTGTAGGTGCCCCGGTCGAGATCGGGAATATCGACGATCAGGAGGCGGGGATCGCCCGATTCCGCGATGGGAAGGGGGTCGGATCCAACCGGGTTGCCCTCCTTATCCAGCATCGTGACCCGCGGCGCGGGCGTGTCCCGCGCGACCTCTTCGGTGAACGTCAGCGAGAGCCTTTCCGGCGACGTGACGACCAGTCCATCGGCTGGGGGATCGGCGCGCAACAGCTCGGCGTGGGCAACCGTGGCGGCGGGAGTCAGCATCATCCAGGCGGCGATCAGGATGAACGCCAAAGCTCCGATGATCGTGGCACGGTATGGTATGGCGAGAGAGGCGGCGTGCCCCTTGCCGTCACCCTGAACGGAGCGAAGGGTCCCCGCGCGAAGCGCATCGGCCGAAGGCCGACTGATCTCACGCAACACCAAGCGCCGGCTGCGCCGTCGAGTGCTTCGCACGGAGATGCTTCGCTGACGCTCAGCATGACGGCGTGGTGAGAATGTCGCGTGGGACACAACGATCTGGTGGGTCACGTTAGCCATGCGGCAAAGATAACAGGCATCCCTCCGCATCCCGCGACGGTTGCGTACAGGACCGCCCGAGCCTACGACTTCTGCCGGGGGTCGAGCGCGTCGCGAAGCCCGTCGCCGACCAGGTTGAAGGCGAGCACGGTCAGGGCGATCGCGATGCCGGGCGCGATCGCGATGTGCGGATAGTTGCGCAAGTAATCGCGGCCATCCGACAGCATCGTGCCCCACGATGCGGTTGGGCGCTGGACGCCGAGACCGAGGAACGAGAGCGCCGATTCGAGAATGATGATGCCGCCGACAGCCAGGCTGGCGAGGATGATGACCGGACCGAGCGCGTTCGGGATCAGGTGCCGGGTGATGATCGCGCGATCGGTCGTTCCCACCGCCCGCGCGGCGAGGATGAAATCGCGCTCGCGCAGGCTCAGCACCTCGGCCCGCACGACGCGGGCGTAGGACGCCCAGACCGTGCAGCCAATCACGATCACCACGTTGCGCAGGCTTGGCCCGAACACGGTCGAGAGGGTCAGCAGCAGGGCGAGCAACGGAAAGGCCATCAACGTGTCGATCAGGCGGGAGAGCGCGAAGTCCACCTTGCCCCCGAAGTAGCCGGCGGTGGCGCCGACCAGGACGCCGATCGTGACCGCGATCGAGGT
>JACCYX010000030.1 GCA_013696265.1 Chloroflexia bacterium | reverse complement strand
GGCCACCACCGGGGCGGCGCTGAGGGTACCGGTGAAGGTGAGTTCGCCTTCCACCAGGTCGACCACCACCTCTTCGCCGTCCCGGATTTCTCCGGCAAGGAGCTTGAGCGCCAAGGGGTCGAGAATGTGCTTATGGATCACGCACTTGAGCGGCCGGGCGCCGAACGTCGGATCGTAGCCAAGCGTGGCCACTAACTGACGGGCGGCATCGGTGATCGTTAACACGATATCCCGATCCGCCAGTCTCCGGGCGACTTCGGCCAGCTGGATTTCGACGATGTCCGCGATCTGATCCTTGCTCAGGGACTTGAAAATGATCGTCTCATCGATCCGGTTCAGGAACTCGGGTCGGAAGTTGGCCCGAAGCGCCTCCATCACCTGTGCCCGCATCTCGGCATCGCGCGCCGGATCCGACGCGATAATGTACGACGAGCCAAGGTTGCTCGTCATAATGATCACGGTGTTCCGGAAATCGACGGTGCGTCCCTGGCCGTCGGTCAGGCGTCCGTCGTCCAGCACCTGCAACAGCACATTGAAAACTTCGGGATGGGCCTTCTCGATCTCGTCGAAGAGCACCACGCTGTAGGGCCGGCGACGAACCGCTTCGGACAGTTGTCCTCCCTCCTCGTACCCGACGTAACCCGGAGGCGCGCCGATCAGGCGGCTCACGGCGTGACGTTCCATGTACTCCGACATGTCGATCCGGACCATCGCCCCGTCGCTATCGAACATGAACTCGGCGAGGGCGCGGGCCAGTTCCGTTTTGCCGACACCCGTCGGCCCAAGGAAGATGAAGCTGCCCTGGGGCCGGTTCGGATCGGCCAGTCCGGCGCGGGAGCGCCGGATCGCGTTGGAGACCGCTGAAATCGCTTCGTCCTGGCCGATCACGCGGGCGTGCAACCGTTCTTCCATGTGGACGAGTTTCTCGATCTCGCCTTCCAGGAGGCGCGTGACCGGAATGCCGGTCCACCGGCTGACGACATCGCCGATGTCGTCAGCGTCGACCTCCTCCTTGAGCAGCTTCCCGGTTGCCTGGAGCCGGCTCAGCGCCTGTTCCTGGGTGACCACCTGGGCATCGAGATCCTTCAATGTCCCGTACTGAAGCTCAGCCGCCTTGTTGTAGTCGTAGGCGCGCTGGGCCTGTTCCATCTCGACGCGGGTGCGGTCGATCTCGTCGCGAAGGTCGGAAATGGCGAGGATCGCCTGGCGCTCCTGGTCCCATTTCGAGCGCAGCGCATCCCGCTCTTCCTTGAAGCTGGCCAAATCCTGTTCGAGCACGGCCAGCCGGCGTTGAGACGGCTCATCCTTCTCCTTGCGCAGGGCTTCCCGCTCGATTTCCAGTTGCATGATCCGCCGTTCGGCCTCGTCGAGTTCAACCGGCATCGAGGTGATTTCCATGCGCAGCTTCGAGGCTGCTTCATCGACGAGGTCGATCGCCTTGTCGGGCAGGAATCGGCCCGAGATGTAGCGGTCGGAGAGCGTCGCGGCGGCGACGAGCGCGCTGTCGAGAATCTTGACCTTGTGATGGACCTCGTACCGCTCACGCAGGCCCCGGAGGATCGAGATGGTATCCTCGACGCTTGGTTCCCCGATCAGGACAGGTTGGAAACGGCGTTCGAGGGCGGCGTCCTTCTCGATGTGCTTCCGATATTCGTCGAGCGTCGTCGCGCCGATCGTGTGCAACTCGCCACGGGCGAGCATCGGCTTGAGCATGTTCGAGGCGTCCATCGAGCCCTCGGCCGCGCCGGCGCCGATGACGGTGTGAAGTTCATCGATGAAGAGTACGATCTGCCCGCCTGACGAGGTGATTTCCTTGAGCACGGCCTTGAGCCGTTCCTCGAACTCTCCCCGGAACTTGGCGCCCGCGATCAGGGAACCAAGATCCAGCGCGACGATGCGCTTGTCCTTGAGGCCGTCGGGCACATCGCCGCGCACGATCCGCTGCGCAAGGCCCTCGGCGATCGCCGTCTTGCCGACGCCGGGTTCGCCGATCAGGACGGGATTGTTTTTCGTGCGCCGGGAGAGGACCTGGATCACCCGGCGAATCTCCTCGTCGCGACCGACGACCGGGTCGAGCTTGCCGTCCCGCGCGAGATCGGTCAGGTCGCGGCCATACTTTTCCAGGGCCTGGTATTTCCCTTCGGGATTCGGATCGGTGACGCGCTGGTTGCCCCGGATCTCCGTCAACGCGCCGTACACCCGGTCTTTCGTGACTCCCAGGCGGCGCAGGAGGGACTCAGCGGGCGAGCGTTCGACGGAGAGGATACCGAGCAGCAGGTGCTCGGCGGAGACGTACTCGTCGCCGAAGGTGCTGGCTTCGGCTTCGGCGTGCTGGAGAGCCTGGCGCAGGCCCGAACTGACGACGGCGTCGGCACTGAACTGCAACTTCGGCGAGCGGGCGATCAGGCTGTCCGTTTCGCGGGCGACTACCTCGGGGTCGATCTCGAGCCGCTGGAAGACCTGAGGCGCGATTCCGTCTGATTGGGTAGCAAGCGCCCGGAGGAGCGCCTCCGGTTCGAACTGGGCGAGTTTCTGGTCGACGGTTATCTGCTGGCCAGCGACGATGGCTCCGCGAGCCTTGTCGGTGAATCGTTGATTCGAAGACATGGAGGTGGTTCCCTTCTCGAACGTGGTAACTGGCGCCGGAGTGCGATTGGCGATGACGGGCGCCGCGTCAGGATGGACAGATATGGGTGCAGGTTGGGGAAGCTATGTCTCGATACATCCAGGTCAAGCTTCAGGATCGCTGCGACCGCACCTGGGATTCGTCCACGAAACCGAGGCGCCGCAGGAGATCGTCGAGGTCGGCGAGGTGCTCGACCGTCGGGATTTCGTCCGCCGCCTGTTTGGCGCGGAGCCGCTGGAGCTGGCGTGTGAGTTCCAGGGCGAGTTGGACCCCGGCGAGATTCAATCCCCGCTGTTCGACGAGATATTTTACCTGTCGAAGTTGTTCGATGTCGCTATCCGAATACAAACGCAGGTTACCGGAAGTGCGCGATGGGGCGACGAGCCCTTCTCGTTCATACTTGCGGAGCGTTTGCGGGTGCATCTCCACCAGGCGCGCCGCGACGCTGATCACGAAGAGTGGTTCTGAAAATCGGGCAGTCATACGTTGAGCCTCCAGATTGCGTTGCTTTCTGGATGATACTTCTTGATACGGATCATGTCAATGTGGAGCCACGGCTCACGGATTCAGGGGAGGAAGTACTGGTGACCAATGTTTACGCGCATCGTGGAGCATCGGCGGAGTTGCCGGAAAACACGTTACCCGCGTTCGCGCGGGCCATGGAGTTGGGGGCGTTCGGTGTCGAGTTGGACGTACACCTGACGCGCGACGGGATTCCGGTGGTCATCCACGACGACACCGTGGACCGGACGACTGATGGCGTTGGCGCCGTGGCGGACCTCGACGCCGTGGAGGTGATACGGCTGGACGCCGGTGACGGGGCAAGGGTCCCGCTGCTCGACGATGTGCTCGACCTGTTTGGCGACCGGCTGCACCTCGACATTGAGGTCAAGGCCGCCGCCGCGGCGGACGCCGTCCTGAAAGCCATATCCCGTCGGCCTGCCCTCCAGTTCGCGGTGTCTTCATTCGATCACGATGTGCTTCGCCATCTCCGTAGCCGATCGCGAGGGGTTGATTTGTGGCCGTTGACTCATGCCGCGAGCGACGGGGTCCTGGAGACGGCGGCCGAGCTTGGCGCTCCGTGCATCGCCATGAAAGACGACTTCGTCAACCGGGAAATCGTTGACTACCTCCGTTCGTGGAGTCTCGGCGCATGGGTCTGGACCGTGAACGATGCGAGCCGGGCAGCCGAACTCAAGGCAATGGGCGTGGTCGGCATTTGCACCGACGATCCGGACATTCTCCTCCGAGCCGGGCGGAATTGACCCGCGCCGTTCGAGATTGGTTGAGGGTTGAGGCTTCGTACAGGATACTTGACCATTGCGATGGCGCCACACCACCCTTGAATCCCTGTTCCACCCGCACAGAATGGCGATTGAGTTCGATATGCAGGACGGACAAACATGGCGAACCTGATCACCGTGGGGCGGCTAATCCTGTTGTTCATCGTGATCTGGAGGATCTACGTCGGGAACGTGCAGGTCATCGAAGCTTGCATGGTGCTGATAATTGTCGTCTTCGCCAGCGACGGCCTGGATGGGTGGGTTGCCCGCAAGCGAGGATCGACTTCGCCGTTCGGGGCCGTCTTCGACATCGCGGGGGACAGGATCGTCGAGAACGCGTTGTGGTTGATCTTCGCCGACCTGGACCTGATTCCCGTCTGGATCCCACTCATGGTCCTCACCCGGGGATTCCTCGTCGACGGGCTGCGGTCGTTGTCGTACGCCGAAGGCATGACCGCCTTTGGCGACCAGAACATGATGCGCTCGGCGGTGACGCAGTGGCTCACGGCGGGCCGGTTCATGCGCGGACTGTTCGGCTGGGCAAAATCGGCGGGATTCGTGTTCCTGACCGGCCTGGTTGCCTGGAACACTCTGGATACAGATGGCACCGCGCTTGGTTCGCTCTATTCGGTCGGCCTGTTCCGGTGGTTTGGCTGGGCACTAGTGTGGATTGCGGTGGCGCTGACGGTCATTCGGGCGCTACCTGTGTTCGTCGATTCCATTGCCTTGGTACGTGACGTCGATCGAAAGCAGGTTGCCTGATGGGCTGGAATGGCTCGGACCCGGCGGGGATAAATCGAGTTCGTCAACCTGACCCATCGCCTGGGGCCTCGTCCGCCTGGACGAGAATGTCCTGGTGAGTTTAGGCGACAAGGGCAAGAAACCGACGCCACGCTTCCGGCGGGAGGACCGGCACGAACTGCGTTATCAATTGAGCATTCTGCTGGCCGAACTCTTTTCTTGGGTGTTCTGGCTGATTCCACGCCCGCTGCGGTACGCGATCGCCGATCGGATCGGCGACGTGTTCCGGCGAATGACCCATACCTATCGCGACAATGTGGAATCGAATGTGGCGCAGGTACTCCACCTTCCCGTCACGTCTCCCGAAGTCGCGGCGGCGGTCAGGTCGATCTTCCGCACCAGCGCCCGGAATTTCATCGACCTGATCACGATGCCGAGGCAGTCGAAACGCTCGCTGATCAAGTCGCTTCACGTGGCCGAGGGAAGCTGGAAGACGATCGAAGATGCAATCGCCTCCGGCCGGGGCGTCATTTTCGTGCTGGGGCACCTTGGCTGCTTCGACCTGGTGGGACAGGTCTTCTGGGCGCGCGGCTACAAGTTGACGATCGTGACCGGGCGCACGACATCGCGCTTCATCTTCGACGGTGTGACTC
>JACCYX010000019.1 GCA_013696265.1 Chloroflexia bacterium | reverse complement strand
CCGTCGGCTCTGCACCGTCCATCGTTGCCACCACGGCGGGCTCAGTGGAGGTGTCCAGCGCGGCGTTGCCGGATTCGGGCTCGGTGGGCGCCACGCCCGCGTTGCCGGGCTCGTTCTGGGCCAGCTCCCGCGCTTGCCGCCGCTGGACCGCCGCCTGGGCCGGGCCGGTGTCGATGACGGTGTCCGGGTCGCCGCCGAGGGCCGCGCCGTTCAGTTCAGGCGGCGGCGTGCTCAGCGATTGCTCCGTGTCGAAAGCGGCCAGCGTGCGGTAGCCGATCACCCCGCCCACGATCGTCAGCAGTATGAGCACGGCGAACGGTATGACGCGCCAGGGGCGTCGATACCACGGCCGGCGAAGGTGCGGCGTGTCCCGCCGCGATGCCGAGACCGGCGTGGATGAGGTTGCCAGTGCCTGGGGAACGGAACCGTCAGCAATCATGCAAAACTGTCCTGGGCGGGTCCTGAAAGACTATGCCTTCAGTATGCCACATGACAGGACTAACGGCCCATGACCTGTTTTGGGACGTGCTTTCGACCGCGCGTCGGCTGGCGGTCCGGGAAGGTGTGCCGCGTCAGGTTCAGGGCAAAAAGAATGCGACCATCGGGTCGCGCGTCGACCGGGAGCCGGTCGAACGGATGTCCAGGCTTGCCCGCCGGGCCGCCAGGAATGTGTTACCGGACCACAGCCTGTGCCCGAATCCGGGCACAGGCGGGGCGCCTCCGCCTAGAACACGAAGATGAGCAGGAGAATGATGATGATGACGAGCAGTGCGCCTCCACCGATATACATCGCAAGACTCTTTCCAGGCGGTTAACCCCGCCGGCTATCGACACGCCAGCCGCCAGGAACAGGCTCCAGGGCGGACGGGCCGGTGATTGTGCAACGACGAACGCCGATTGCGTGAAGGTTGCGATTATACCAGCATGCAGCCCCGGCAACGCTCGCAGCGAGGTTGGTTCCAGGGCCGGTCGAGGCCATTCGTTCGCGGCCTGGGCGTCGCGTGCTAGCCCTGTCGCCACAGGTCGCGATTCCCCTCGGCCGGAAGGTCCTCGCGTTCGCCCCACTCGTTCCAGGAACCGTCGTAGTTGCTGAAATCCCGCGCCCCGGCCCGGTGCAGCCCGAAGAGAACCGCCGTCGCCGTAACCCCGCCGTTGCAATAGGCCGTCACCGGAATTTCAAGGTCGATGCCCGAGGCTTGTGCCGTCTCCCGGATCGTCTCTGGGCTCTTCCAGGAACCGTCGTCGCCGATCAGATCCTTCGCCGGAAGGTTGAGGGCGCCGGGGATGTGCCCGCCCCGGCTGCCGCGTTGCACGGCGCCGTCATAGGTCTCGCGGTCGCGGGCATCGACGATCTGCCCGCCGCCGCGAATCAGTGCCAGCACATCGTCGGCATCGCGCGCGAGTTCCGGCCGCACCACCGGCACGAAGGTCCTGGGTAACGTTGTGGAGTCGCCGGCCTCCGTTGGATAGCCCGCGTCCCGCCAGCGAGCGAAGCCGCCGTCGAGCACGGCGATTCGGTCGTGCCCGTAGTAGCGAAGCGCCCACCACAGGCGGGTGGCGAAATGGCCGCCCGCGTGGTCGACCACCACGACATCGGTCCCGGCGTCCACCCCCGACAGGCCAAGCATCGCCGCGAACCGTTGCGGACCGGCGATCTGGGCCGGGACATCGGACTCGGGGTCGACGATGTCGCGGGTCCAGTCGATAAAAACTGAGCCGGGGATATGGGCCGCCTGGAATTCGTTCAGGGCTCCGGTGTAGGTCGCCCGCTGCCGGCCGCCGCCTAGGGCTTCGGTGTTCACGTAGCCACGGATGTCGAGCACCTGAAGCGCTGGTTCGAGCAGGTGGTCCCGAAGCCATGCCACAGAGACCAGATCGTCCGGGAGGATGGTTGCCGAACCGGTCATGTTTGACTCCTCTGTATCACGCCGGCGAGGTTTCAGGATCATCTGACCGGGCGGGCGATTGTTCAGCCAACGGTGGCCGAATCCTTGACACAGGGTACCCCAGACGCCTAGAATCCCCTCTGCTGAGGAGCGCCGCGCGGAAGTGGCTCAGTGGTAGAGCATCTCCTTGCCAAGGAGAAGGTCGCGGGTTCGAATCCCGTCTTCCGCTCCAGCAAAAAGCCTATGGAATCAAGGAAAACGGCCACCTGTCGCAGGTGGCCG
>JACCYX010000014.1 GCA_013696265.1 Chloroflexia bacterium | reverse complement strand
TCCTGAGACCCGTCCCTCACGGTAACGGAAGGGATGGGCGCTCCCCATGTCAGTGACTGGAACCGGCCCCATCGCGCCGGATGACCTCGACACGCGATCGCTGCTCCAATCGATCCGGGCGGCGATCGCCGAAGGCGATGTCGATCTCGCCCGGCTCTGCGCGAACCGGATGCTGGAAGACGACGCCCTCGCCCTGCTCGAGGACCTGGAGCCGGGCGAACTCAGCCGCCTCTTCACCTTCCTCGGCGACGAGGCGCTCGCCGGGCTGCTCGCTCGCCTCGATGATCGGGACGCCGCCCGTATCCTGACGCGGATGACCGCCGCCCAGGCCGCTGACATCCTGGAAGAAATCGACCCGGACGACGCGACCGACATTTTCGCCGAGGTCGAGCAGTCCAACCCCGATGTCGCCGGCACGATCCTCTTCGAGATGGAGCCGGACGAAGCGGCCGAAATCCGGGAACTGATGGCCTACGCGCCGGACAGCGCCGGCGGGATCATGACCCCGGCCTTCGTCGCGGTGTTCCCCGACCTGCGGGCGGATGAAACGGTCGTCGCGCTCCGCCAAGTGGCGGAAGAAGCCGAGACGATCAATTACGTCTACGTCGTTGATCGGGACGAAACCCTGATCGGGGTGCTCTCGCTCCACAGCCTGGTCCTCAGCCGGCCGGAAACCCCCGTCAGCCAGCTCATGTTCCCCGACCTTTTCTCGGTCAGCGTCGATGTCGACCAGGAAGTCGCCGCCCGCATGCTGGTGGAGCGCGACCTGCTCGCCTTGCCGGTCGTGGACGCCGAGGGAAAGCTGGCCGGCATCATCACCGCCGACGATGTCGCGGACATCCTCGAAGAAGAAGTTACGGAAGACATCGAGCGGCTCGGCGGTTCCCAACCGCTGGAGGTGCCATATCTCCGCGCGACACCGCTCCTCCTCTTCCGCAAGCGGATCGGCTGGTTGATGATCCTCTTCATCGCCTCCTTCTTCACCGTCTCGATCCAGGAGCACTTCGACAGCACGCTGGCCCGCTTCACGGTACTGGCCGCCTTCGTGCCGATCCTGATCGGGACCGGCGGCAACGTGGGCTCGCAGACGGTTTCCACGATCATTCGCGCGATGGCGCTGGACGAGGTTCGCCCCCACCACATCCTGCGTATCGTCGGCAAGGAGGCCCTGACCGGGCTGGCGCTCGGGCTGGTGATGGGCGGGCTGATGTTCGGGCGGGCGATGCTGGCCGAAGACGGCAGCGAAACCATCGCCCTGGTGGTCGGCCTGACCGTGCTGGCGCTGACGATCTGGGCGGCCACGGTCGGCGCGGTGTTGCCGATCGTGCTCAGTAAGCTGAAGTTCGACCCGGCGGTGGTTTCGGCGCCATTCATCAGCAGCCTCGTCGACAGCACGGGGCTCCTGATCTACTTCACCCTGGCCGGCTACTTCCTGCCAATTTGACGTGTTTCGCAACCGTTGACCAACCGTCGCCCTTCAACAATATTGTCATTCCGACGAAGGAGGAATCCCTGCGCGAAGCGCTTCCGGCGCAGCCGGTCTGTGGCGGCAGCTGCCCGGACTCATTCGCCGGTGATCGACCCCCGGTCGATGCGCTTCGCGCAGGGATGTCTCGCAAGCTCGACATGACAATTGGGATATGCGGGATAACACCCGGTCATTTCGACACCATGAAAGGACACCAGATGACATTCGACGCCGCGTCACGCCAGGCGTTCCTGCAACACCATGCCGCGGATTACGTCAATCTCGCGATCCAGAATATCGAGCGCGAATACCCCTACATGCCGTGGATGGTGGTCGACAGTCCGGGAACACTCCCGAGCCACCGGGAGCTGCATCCCACGTTTTTCGGAAGTTTCGACTGGCACTCGTGCGTCGAGATGTATTGGACCGCCGTTCGGCTTCTGCGGCTCTTCCCCAACCATACGCCCCAGACCGAAGCGCGCCAGGCCATCTCGACCCTCCTGACGGACGAGCACATCGGGATCGAAGCAGCCTTCTTCACGAACCCCGCCTACCGCGGATTCGAGCGGCCCTACGGCTGGGGCTGGCTGCTCGCGCTCCAGGCCGAGCTCGACCGCTGGGACGATCCCGATGGTCGGCGCTGGGCAACGACGCTCAAACCGCTTTCCGGCGTCATCGCGCGCAACCTCGTGACCTGGCTGCCGCTGCTCACGTATCCACAGCGAACCGGCGTGCACCAGAACACCGCGTTCGCCCTGCTCAGCGCCCAGGATCACGCGGCTGACCTGGCCAACGCTGGCGAGTCCACCCTCCACGACGCGATCCGCGAGGCCGGCCTGCGCTTCTTCGCCAGCGATACCGATTATCCCGCCCGGTACGAGCCGTCCGGCGCCGACTTCCTCTCGGCCGCGCTCTCGGAAGCCGAGCTGATGAGCCGCCTGCTGCCGCCGGGCGACTTCGCGGCCTGGCTCGATCGTTTCCTGCCCGACCTTGCGTCAGCGCAGCCGCGGCAACTGTTCACGCCGGCCGAGGTCTCCGATGGCTCGGACGGCCAGCTCGCCCACCTTGCCGGGCTCAACCTGAGCCGGGCCGCGAGCTTCCTGGCGATCGCCAACGTGCTGGGAGCGAGTGATCCACGCGTCGAAGCCCTTCAGGACGCGGCCGAGGTCCACGCCAACGCCTCGCTCGGATCGGTTTCCGGGAGCGGCTACATGCTGGAACACTGGCTTGCCGCCTACGCCACGCTGTTGTTGACCATGTGACCAGCGAATCACAGCTATCCCGACACCCCCCCGACCGTCATTCCGACGCAGGAGGAATCCCTGCGCGAAGCGCTTCGGCCGCAGGCCGACCCCCTGCTCGCCGCCGCGTGATTCCTGGACCAGAGACCGGCTTCGCCGGAAGCGCTTCGCGCAGGGATGTCTCGCTGGCGCTCGACATGACGATAGGGAAAGTATCTGGATTCGCTGGTCCGATGACCTCGGCGGCATTCGGCAAGACTGGCGCATGATAAGCTTCCAGCGCCAGATTGACTTTCAGGCACCGAATCGCACAACTTTCCATACCCAGATCGAGCCAGACCACCATGCTTCAGGATTCCGTCGTCGCGATCGTGCCGGACGAGGCCGTGCGCGACATTCTTCCCACCATTCACCGGGCCGGCCTGGGGCACGTCGCCCGTTTGATCCGGGCTGGCCGAAGCTCCGTGCTTGAGCACCTGCAACGCGCGGGCGTGCCGGTGGCCCAGGCCCCGGAACCGCTCCAGATGTGCCAGGCGGCATTGCTGATCAATGCCGCCGCGCGATCCCCAATGGCCGCCTCCCTGGTATTGCAACACGGCGCCAGCCAGGTCTGGACCGTCTCGGCGTTGGGCGCGTGGAACGAGATCGAGGATGTGATCCTCGTCCAACCCAATGTCCACGAGCTGCCGCCTCACCCCGCGCGGCTGGTTCCGGGACGCGCCGCGCCACCACCCGCGCTTGCCCCACCCGGAAGGGCCCCGGCGTCCGACGCGGCGGAGTAGCCGCCCCGGCACACCTCCCTCGCTATACTGAATGGAGCCACCGATCGTTCACCGGCGTGGCGCTGACCGATCGCTTGCCGCAGTTCCGGGACATGCCGAACGATGCCAGTTTCCCTCGCACACGTCGGGCAGCACCTCCTGGCATCGCGCACGCTGCTCCGTCGCCGGCCCGTCCAGGTCGCGATCGGCATCGCCGCCGTCGCGACCATCCTCGCCGTCGTGCTCGCGCCGGAGACCACGCCGTCGACCTGGGACTGGGTGCGCATCCTTCTGATCGGCCTGCTGGGCGCCGGATCGGTGTTGATGTTCGCGTCGGCCCTGCTACCGGCTACTGACGCCCCGGAGCGCCGGGCGCTCCTCCTGATCGCGGCGGTCCTGGTGGCCGTGGCGCTGGCGATCAATCTCACCTTCACCCTGGGCACGGCGCTCATTTTCTCGATCGGGTTCACCGTGGTCGTGCTCGTCGCCACGGAAAACCGCGACTACCGCACTCCCAGGCTGGTCTCCGGTGCCTTGATCGCCGCCATTCCCTTCTGGGTCTGGAGCGCCCTCCAGGCCTGGACCTGGGGGCTGCTGTTGCTGATCCCGTTGGCGGCAATCGGCGTCATCAGCGACGGCCACATGCGAGCGGCCGTCGCCCCGTCCGAAGACGCGGATTCCCTCCTCACCCCACGCGCGCATCGCCTCGCCTGCTGGCTGGGCATCTTCGGCTCGGCCCTGATCACCCTGGTTGCCGGACTGCTCAGCGGTGCCGCGAACGGGGTCGTCGCGCTCGGCGCGGTTGGGGCGATCGTTCTCGTCGGCCTTGAGGCGGGCACGCCACCATCGCCCGCTCCCAGCTCCCAGACCTCCGTGGCGCTGGCCGAGGCGGCCCTGCTCTGGGTGGCGGTCTGCTGGATCGTGAGTCTCTGATGCGCACGGCTGAAGAAGCGACGCTCGCGATCGACCTCGGCACATCGTCGGTCAAGACGCTGATCCTGTCCCGGGCCGGCACGATCCTGGGCCGAAGCCAGGCATCGTACACAACGAGTCATCCACGGGCTGGATTCGACGAGCAACACGTCGATGACTGGCTGCACGGCATCATTTCGGCGGTCGTCGGCGCCCGCCGGTTCGCGCCCCTGGCCGCGATCCAGGCGATCGCCATCACCGGGCAGATGCACGGAACGGTCATGCTGGACCAGTTCGGGATGCCGCTGCATCCGGCCATCGTCTGGTCGGACCGGCGCGGAGCGAACCTGCTCGTCGAGGTCCAGGCCCGGCTGGGACCTTCGCTGCCGGACCGGATCGGCGGACCGCTGGGACCAGGCTACATGGCGCTCTCGCTGGCCTGGATCCGCGAGCATCGGCCGCACCTCTGGAACGAGATCACCCAGGTGCTGTTGCCCACGGATTTCGTCGGTTTCCTGCTCACCGGAATCGTGGCGACCGACACCAGTAACGCCGTCAGCACGGGCCTGCTGAACGCCGAAACCGGCCTGTGGGACGAATCGCTGCTTGCCGAGTTCGCGATCCCGGAAGCGTGGTTGCCGCAACTCGTGCCGAGCGGCGGCCAGATCGGCCCCCTCGCGGCCGAGGCGGCGGCGGCGCTCGACCTGCCGGCCGGTTTGCCGGTGATCCACGCCGGGGGAGATGCCCCGGTAGCGGCGATCGGAGGTCACGTCTTTACCGAAGCCTCGGCCATGATCATGATGAGCACAGGAGCGCAGGTCATCCGTCCCTCGGCCCGTTACGCACCGGAATCTGAAGGCCGCTGGCACACCTGGCCGGCGGCCCTGCCAGCGGACATGCCCGGCGGCCGCTGGCTCAACGTCGGGGCCACGCTCAACGCCGGCCGGGCGATCGACTGGATCCACCGCACCCTGGCTCCGGGCGTTGCCCTCGCCGATCTCCTGGCGCTCGCCCAGACCGCGCCCGCCGGCGCTGACGACCTGCTCTTCCTCCCCTACCTCGCGGGCGAGCGCAGCCCCCTCCTTGATCCATCCGCCCGGGGTGCCTTCCTCGGCCTCAACGAGCAACATGGACCACACCACCTGGTGCGGGCGGTGCTGGAAGGCATCGCCCTCTCGGTCGCCGACGTGCTCGACCGGATGGCGCCCGAGGCCACCCGCCCGGACCGGATCGTGTTCGGTGGCGGCGGGGCAACCCGCGACTTGCGCCAGATCATGGCCAACGTGATTGGCGCACCGCTGTCGATTCCGTCCGCCCAGGACAGTTCCGCGCTGGGCGCCGCCCTGAGCGGCGCCCACGCCCTCGGCTGGCCGGCGTTGGGACCGGATCGAGCCGGGCGCGATGATCATGGCGCGACCGTCTCGCCGAACCAGGCCGATCACGAGCTATACCGGGGGCGCCTGGACCTGTTCCGCGACGCCATCGCCGCCAACCTGCCCCTCATGCATCGGCTGCAACGTCACCCATGACTGTCCCACGCCCAATCAGGATCCCGCGCCGGGAGGAACACGAACCGTTCGGCGGCCACCGGCTGGAGCGAATCCTCGGTCACGTGCCCGCATCCCCCGGACCGATTTCGATGCTGGTGGATCGCCCCGGCGCCAAAGCGGCGGACGGAGACGCCATTTCGCACACCGCCGCCTATGTCGATGCGACATCCCCAACACCGATTTACGTGAGCGAGGGTCCGACCGCGATCCATGTGCTGTGGACGGCGCCCAGGATACGTGCCGAAGTCCTGGCCGGACGCGATCCATATACGGAATCAGACCTGGTCGCGTTCGAGGCCCATCCGGGCGATACGGTCTCCGTCCCAGCGGGCATCCCGTTCGCGCTGGGGGCAGGAATCGTCGCCTTCGTCTTCGGCAGCCGGCATCTGTGCCCGTCGCCGGACCCGGCGGGGTGGTCCCGATCCCCGCTCCCGCGTTCACCCGGCCACGGCTTGAACCTCTTCGACCGTTTCAACCGGCGCACGATCTGCGCCGCGCACGAGGACATCTTGCTGGAGCGGTGGAAGATAAGTCACCCGCTCGATCTCGAACTCGACCCCGCGCGTTGGCACTACCTGACCAACCTGGTCGAGCCGGTGGCGTTGAGCTGGCCCGGCGGATCAGAAATCCTGGACCGGACCGCCTCGCGCCTCCTTCCGGCAGGGATCGATCGGATCACGATCGTCCCCGGCGGCCTGGGCTACGTCCTGATCGGCTCGGTGCCCGACCTGGCGCGGGATGTGGTGCTTCCCCTGCGGCGAGCCGGATACGACAATCAGACCATCGCCTCATTGGTAACGCGGGGAGATCTTGCCGAATGACACCAACTCGCGCCCTCAGGAAAGGAACACCTCGACCATGACGCATTCGGCACGACCGTTCCGTTTTGGCATGCAGACACGCGGTAACGTGGATTTGAAAGGCCAGGCTCGTCGCGCGGAGGCGCTCGGATACGATGTCCTGCTTATGCCCGACCACTTCGGACGCCAACTGGCGATTGGACCCGCCCTCGCCATGGTCGCGGAGGCGACGACCACCCTCCGGATCGGGACCCTGGTCTGGCAAAACGACTTGCGTCATCCCGCGCTTCTCGCGATGGAAGCGGCCACGCTCGATGTCCTGTCCGACGGGCGTTTCGAACTCGGCATCGGCGCCGGCGGCTCCTATCCTCCGGACTTCGAGTTCGCCGGTATCCCGTTCAATCCGCCGGGCGTCCGGGTGAGCCGGCTCGAGGAAAGCGTGCGGGTGCTCAAGGGTTTGGCTGGACCCGACCCTTTGACCTTTGCCGGAAAGCACTACACCATCACGAACTTCCAGGGCATGCCCAAGCCGGTGCAGCCACATCTGCCGCTGCTGATCGCCGGGGGCGGCGCGAGAATGCTTCGTCTCGCCGCGCGTGAGGCCGACATCGTTGGCCTGGTCCCGCGGATGCTCCCCGCCGGCGAGTTTGTCGAAGCGGATTTCGGGGTCGATGCCTTTGCCGCGAAAGCGTCCTCCATCCGGGAAATGGCCGGCGACCGGGCCGGAGCGATCGAATTCAATATCCTCATCCAAATGGTCAAGGTCACCAACGATCGCGAGGGGGAAATCGAGCGCCTGACAGCGGAACACGAGATCGACGACGCCTCATGGTTCGATTCGCCCATGGTCTACGTCGGCTCCGTAGACGAGATCTGCGACAAGATGCGGGCCATGCGCGACCGGATCGGCGTTTCGTACTTCGTCGTCTTCGAAACGGCGTATGAGGAACTTGCGCCACTCGTCGCCGCCCTGGCCGGCACATAGGGTTGCCGAGCTTGTCTCGGCCCGTATCGGTGAATACCAGGCAACCTTCCCGCAAATCGCTCTTTGGCGCGCAATCGAGATCACGCCTCGCCATTCTCGGTGTAGCCAACCACCCGCCACGTCCCGGTATCGATGATGTCGCTCCAGTAGCATGCCCCGCCATCTTCGACGCGGAGCGGATACTACGGCCGCGATGGTAGACCACCCGAGCAGTAGCCATCGACGATCGCCCCGTACCATGTTCGGCTGACGAGGTCCTCGGGAATTTCCTGGCCCTCGCGCGCGTCCGGCCCCAGCACCCGGTCGAACGGCTCGATGTGTTCCTGGCTCAGGGTAAGCATGACGAAGAGTGCGATCGCAACAAAGGGCATTTCCGAATCCACCGGCTTCCCACCATGACTAACGCCCTCCAGGATCATTCGGTTTGCCACGGCGACACGTCAGGCGAGGTGCGCAAGGTCCGGGCCGGCTGTTGTCAGTCCATCGAACCGGCGACGTGCGAGCGCCGGTACAAGCCAAACGCGAGAACCGCGAGACCGACAATCCCGAGGCTACCGGCGATCCAGAGGACGTTCGCGCCATCGTCATCCCCCTCGGCGACAGGCTCGGGTTCCTGGGTCAGTGCCGCCGCGCTGGTCGCCGCCTGATCGACAGCCGGCGTCGAACCGGCGGTTGGCGAGGCGAGCGTCGCCGCGGAATCGCCGCCTTCCAGATTGCCCATCGGCTGGCCATCCTCCTCGATCGTAATCGACTGGATGCCCACCGTCGGAATGGGATCGGACAGCTCACCTCGCTGATCGATGACCGGGACCGTTACCAGCGCGTCGAGCACCTCCAGACCTTCCGTCACCCGGCCGAAAATCGCATAGTTCGCCGGGAACTGGGCGGGCTGATCCTGGTGAACGATGAAGAACTGGCTCCCATTCGTGTTCGGACCGGCATTGGCCATGGCCAGGGTGCCGCGCGCGTAGGGCGCCTCGTCCGACGGGAGTTCATCCTCGAACTGGTAGCCGGGGCCGCCGGTGCCGGTGCCGGTTGGGTCGCCACCCTGGATCATGAAACCGTTCATGACGCGATGGAACAGGGTGAAATCGTAGTACCCGGCGCGAGCCAGGCAGACGAAGCTGTTGACCGCGAGCGGCCCCTCGTCGTCGGCGAGTTCGATCACGATCGGGCCGCGGTTGGTTTCGATCGTGGCGATGTACGTCTTCGCCTGGTCGATCACCATTTGCGGCGCTTCCGGCCATTGCGGGTACCCAAGCTCCATCGAGGGTTCGCTTGTCCAGCACGGCTGGTCCTGGGCGACGGCGGCGAATCCGAATCCCATGGATCCCAATGCGATCACGACGCTCAGGCCAAGGATCGCGCCGGTTCGCCCCGGCCACGTTGATGACAGTTTGCTCACGATCGAAAACTCCTCGTTCCATGGCCGGCGTGTTCTGGCTGGCCCTGTCCCACGTTGGGGGGCGCGACGGCTTCACCGGCGTGAAGCGGGGCAGGTGCGACGGAGAAAGTATAGCTATGGCAGCGTCACCGGGTCGGGCCGCGGCATCGTCGCCTGGTGCATGGCGGCGGCCGAGATGGGTGGAAAGAACGGGTAATCCCGCAGCCTGGTTGACATTGCGTCGTAGTAATTTGGAAAGAATAGCGGAATCACCGGCACATCGCCGGCCACCACGCGCTGGATGGTTTGGTAAAACCCGGCCCGGTAGGCATCGTCGCTGGCCCGGCGGGCGAGTTCGGCCAGGTAATCGACGCGGTCGTTGGCGTAACCGCCGGCATTCCGCGATCCATCGCTCACCACCAGCGGGCGCACCAACTCGTGAGGGTCCCGCCAATAGCCGGTGTAGCTCATCGCCAGGTCCCACCGGCCACCGGCCAGTTCGGCCCGCATTTCGGACGCATCGAGCAAGTCGAGCGAGAGGGCGATCCCGGCCCAGGCCAGTTGTTCCTGGAGCAACACGCACGCGTTGGCCAGGGACGCATCGGTGGCGCTGGCGACCAGCCTGAGTTCGATGCCCGGCGGCAGGCCGAGTTCAGCCAATCCCGCGCGCACGTCCTCGACATCCGCCAGGTCGATCATGTCGTCGAGTCCGGCCCAATGTTCCGGGGGGATCAGCGTCGACGCCGGCACCGCCTCGGACGCGGTCGCGCCCCGCACGAGCGCCGGACGGTCGATCGCGCTGGCGAGCAGTCGCCGGAGGCGGACATCGGCCATCACGGGATTCTGGAGATTCACCGTGAGCAGGCAGAGCCGGTTGGTCGGCCCCCCCACCAGCGTCATACCAGGGTCCTCACGGAGCATGGGCACGTCGAGCAACGGAGCGTCGATCAGGAGGTCGGCCCCATTCGTCACCAGGTCGGTGGTGCGAAGCATGGTTCCCGCCGGTGCGTTGCCAAGGACGCCGGCCAGGCGAGGGCGGCCGACCTGGAAGTAGCCATCGTTGCGGCCGAAACGCAGCCGATCGTCGCTTGCCGAAAGGAGCTGGAAACACCCGGAAGCCGGGGGGTACGGCCCCCGCTCGTGATCCCAGCCCCGCGTCAGCCAGGCGGCGGGCAGGATGGGCAAGCGAAACGAGGCCAGCAACGCCGGAATCGAGGCGTCGGGCGCGCTCAGCGACACCCGGACGACGTTGTCCGGCGCCGCTTCGACCGACTCGACGTGTTCCCACCGCCAGGCTTCCGGCGACTCTCGGTACAGCTGACGCGCGTGGCTGGCGCTGGCAACCACATCCTCGGCCATGATCCGCCTGCCGTCCGCGAAGAGGGCATCGGGCCGGATCCGCAATTCGAGCTGATCTCGCTCTTCCGAAACGGTCCACGCTATCGCCAGCCCACCGGAGAGGTGACCTTCCGGCGAGGCATTGAGCAATGTCGAGGTCGTCAGCAGCGTCGCCCAGGCCGCGCCCGTGCCAGTGGCCGGTCCGCCATCGGGAAAATCCGGAAGCGACACCCTGGGTATCCCGTACGCCCTGGTCTGGCCACGGACCGGTCCCAGGGACAGAGCCGCCAGGCCGGCACCGCCAACCAGCGCCCGCCGGGTCAGGGCCGGTGATCGGCGTGTGGACGCGCTCAGGACAACACGTCCTCGAGCGCCGTCATCAGTTCATCCACCTGCGCGGCTTGCCAGATCATCGGCGGCAGCAGGCGGATCACCGTCGTGCCCGCCGGCAGCGTCAGCACCCCTCGCTCCTGGAGACCGCGCAGCACCGGAGTCGACTTCTGCTTGAGTTCGATTCCGATCATCAGGCCCTTGCCGCGCACGGCGCGGATGCCAGGGTTCTTGAGCGCCTCGATCCGGCTCACGATGTCCGTTCCCAACGTCGCCGCGTGATCGTAGAGCCCATCTTCCCGGAAAATACGCAACGTTTCGAGGGCCGCCCGGCAGGCCAGCGGATTGCCTCCAAACGTCGAGCCGTGGGCTCCCCCCGGCAGCGAGGCGCTGATCGCCTCGTTGACCAGCGTCAAGCCGATCGGGAAGCCGTTGGCGATCGCCTTGGCGGTGACGACGATATCCGGCACGATCCCCGCCGCGACGGAGGCGAACGGCGCCCCGGTCCGGAACCCGGACTGGATCTCGTCGACGATCAGCAACACGTTGTGCCGGGTCGCGATCTCGCGCACGGCCTTGAGATAGGCCGGGTCGGCGACGTGGATTCCGCCTTCCCCCTGGATCGGTTCGAGGATGATCGCCGCCGTCGCGTCGTCGATCTCGGCTTCGATCGCCTCGGCCGAGTTCCAGGCGACATGAACGGATGGCAGCGGCAACGGCTCGAAGGGATCGCGGTACTTCTTGTCGGCGGTCGCCGAAAGCGCGCCGAGCGTGCGTCCGTGATAGCCGCGTTTGGCGGCGACCAGCCGCTGCTTGCCGGTAGTCGCCTGGGCGAACTTGAGGGCCGCTTCGACCGCTTCCGCCCCGGAGTTGCTGAGGAATGACCGGTCGAGTCCTTCCGGCGCGATCTTCGCGATCTCGGTCAGCAACTCGGCCCGGACCTCGCTGCCGAAACTCTGGTGGCCGGTCGTGAGCAAGCCCAGCTGGTCGGTCATCGCGGCGGTGAAGCGCGGGTGCGCATGCCCGAGCGCGGCCACGCCGTAGTTGCTCATGGCGTCGAGGTAGCGGTTGCCGGCGGCGTCGAACAGGTAGGCGCCATCACCGCGAACCAGGGCGATGTCCCGCTTGGCGTAGAGCGGGATCAGGTCGGCCCGCTCGATGTCGAGGATTTCACTATCGGTCCGGCTGGCAATGGCGGATGCGCTGGATGTGGTCATGAAGGAAGGGTCTCCCCGAATTTCGTAGGGGTCAACCTCCGTGTTGACCCGTTCAGTGCCGTGGCGATGCCTCGGGCGATCTCGGAGGATCGCCCCTACGACCGGACTTCGGTGGCCGCAATTCGCGCCTCGATCCGGTCGAGCACGCGGATCACGCCAGTGAGGCCATCGATACGATGCTCCACACCGGCCGCATTGGGCCAGCTGGCTTGCAGGTAGCCCCACGGTCCGCGCCGGAGGAAGGCCGCGTGCATCCCGATGTCCTGGGCCGGCAGCACGTCGTTGTCGAGCCGGTCGCCGACGTAGAGGATCTGGTCGTACGCCAAATCCAAACCGGCGGCGATCCGCTCGAAGAAGCCGGGGTCCGGCTTGGCCACGCCCCACTCCGACGACGAACCCATGAAATCGACCGGTAGCCCCAGCGCGGCCACCTGCTGCACGGCCCCAAGCGGCTGGTTGCCGGTGATGCCGATCCGGTAACCGGCGGTCTTGAGTTGGCGCAGGACCGAGACGACATCGGGGTAAAGGTCCTGTTCCTCGATCCGGTA
>JACCYX010000552.1 GCA_013696265.1 Chloroflexia bacterium | reverse complement strand
CGTTTCGATCTACCGCCAGCCGGTACGGGCCGCCCTGACTTACATCCTGCCAATGGCGCTGGTCTCGACCCTTCCGGCCCAGGCCCTCACCCGGGGCGTCAATGTTGGCGCGTTCGCGCTGGCCGCGAGCGCGTCGCTTGCCATGGTCGTGGTGGCCAATCTCGCCTGGCGAGGCGGGGTGCGCCGCTACACCAGCGCAACGAGTTAACGACGAGAACGAGCGTTTCCCAGGTAAATAATGCTTCCAAGCCGGGTAAATCGACGTCATCCGAGCGTGACAACCTGACCGGTTTCCGCCGATTCGACCGCCGCGAAGACGATCCCCAGGCTCTCGACGTTGTCAGCGGCGGCGGTTTCCGGCTGCGCCCCCGCGGCGACGGCCTGGGCGAACGCTTCGAGCAAGCCAAGTTGACCGCCCTTGGCCAACTCCTCCAGTGGCACGCGCTCCAGTTCCTGTCCCCGCTCCTGCACCGAAATCTCAGCCTCCTTCAGGTCTCCGCCCGCCCAGACGATCCGTCCCCGCTCGCCGATGATCTCCCAGGCGCCGTTCCACGATGTCTCCGGCGGATATGCCGCCCAGTTCCCGGTGTAGGAAACCACCACGCCATCGTCCATCGCGATCAGCACGGACGCCGCCGCGTCGAATTCGAAGTTCCCGCCCGGCACGTGCCAGGTCTGGGCGAAGACGCGCGCGGCATTGGCGCCGAGCAAGGCCCGGATCATGTCGAAATGATGGATCGACATGTCCACCAGCAGCACATGCTTCATCGCGTAGCGAAAATCACCCTCGCTGAAGATCGTGCTGGCATTCTTGCGGAATTCGATCTTGACCGAGCGCACCTGGCCGATCCGCCCGCTGGCGACGAGCGCGCGGACCGTGCTGAAGGCGTCGTGATAGCGGTAGTTCTGGGCGACCATCAGCGTCTGGCCCGTCTCGGCCGCGATCGCCACCAGGTCGCGGGCGTCGTCGATCGTTGCCGCCAGCGGTTTTTCGATCAGCACATGCTTGCCGGCCCGCAACAATCGCTCGGCCAGCGGCCGGTGCGACGGCGGCGGCGTGACGATAACCGTGCCATCCCACTCAAGGGTTTCGAGTGCGGCGTCGAGCGAATCGAGGCACCGTTCGGGAGCGAGGCCGTACTCCGCCATCGCCCACTCACGATTGGCGGCAACGGGTTCAACGATCCCCACCAGTTCCACATCCTCGGTGACGGCGAACGCCTTCAGCCAGGCCCGCCCCATCTTGCCAACCCCAACCTGGATGATCTTCACGCGGTCTCCTCCAATCGTGTCCAACTCCGATTGTCATTCCGAGCTTGCGAGGAATCCCTGCGCGAAGCGCTCGGTGACGAAGTCGCCGCTCGGTGTTGCCAACCCTGAAAGTCCGCCGGCGGCGGATGCGCTTCGCGCAGGGATGTCTCGCTGACGCTCGACATGACGGTTGCAGCTCCGCAGATTGGCATACCGAGTGTCACGTTAGCCGCCGTTGCTCACCCGCTCGCGTGCGAGCGAGAAGATCCGCTGGAGGATGGCGATCGTCGAGGCGTAGGTCGAGTCCATGCCATAGAAGGACATGCCGCGCGCGCCGAGCGTGTGAGCCCTGGTATACGGGGTATCCGACGCGTAGTGGATGACGCCGAGGTCGAGGTGGCCCGAGAGCGGCGCCAGGTTGATCGCGTCGCTGGTCGGGTGCCGTTCCAGGAAAACATCCTCGTAGAGGGCGCTCAGGTAAGGCCCGGCTTCCATCTCGACCACCGTGTAGTTCTCGCGGTAGTAGAAATCGAGGTAGCCTTCGTTCTGGAGGAAGGTGCCCTTGACCGTCACCGCCTTCTGGTTGTCGAGCGCGGCGCCGAAAATCAGGTAGGGCGCGACAGATTCGTAGCCGAAGCAGTTGTCGAACCAGTACGTATTACCCGAATGCTCGTCGTAGACGACATCGGAGAGCATGATGTCGCCGATCCGGCCGTTGAGGGTGGCCGCCTTGCCCAGCACGTAGACGCCCCGGAGCTGGTCGGTGGCGATCCCGATCTGGGACATGATGTGGTAGGCCGCCATCCCCAGCGGATAATTGATGTTGATGATCACCGCGTCCGACTCGCGCGGATCGAACCCGGCCAGCCGGGAGTCGAACCGGGCCGGATCGAGTCGCGAAAGGTCGATGATCTGGACCCCAACGTCGACCGCCCCGGTCGGGTCGAGATGGACGATCCCGATCGCCCGCTCCTCCGCTTCCCGCTCGGCGCGCGCCGCGGACCGGTCGGGCCCGTAGAAATAGGGCCGGGCCGCGAAGTAGAGGAGATTTTCGAGCGACGCCCGTTGCTCGCCCGCCTCGATCTTCTCCAGTTCCGGCAGCATTTCGGAATGGTTCGTTTCCCGGATGAACGCGGTCAACTCGTCATGGCGGCGGATGGCGACGCCGGAGAGCGTGTTCGCGATGCTGTGGGTGTTTGACGAGACGAAATAGATGGGCCGGTCGCGCAGCACCTGTTCGGTCGCCACGTGGGCTACCGGCCGCCACCACGAACGGACCGATCGGCCATAACCCAGATACGTGCCGCCCAGCATCCGCAGGTCCATCCGTTTCCGGACCGTCGCCACCGCCACCAGGTTGGCCCAGAACCGGTCGCCCCAGACCCCACCGAGGCGGGCCCAGTCGGAATCGTCGAGCAGCAACGCCTCCATCACGACCGTCAAATGGGCGGCGTCCAGGTCCTCGCCGTCGCCCGCGCGCTCGATCAGGTCCTGAGCCTCCGGCACCGCCCGGAGCAGGTGGTGCATCTTGTTCCATTCGATCTGGTAAGCCACGATCGAGGGAATCAGGTCGTCGAGATCGGAAGCGGAGGCGATGTAGGCCGCCAGGATGTCCTTGCCGTTCCAGTGCCAGCGGCGGCGGCGGCCCGGCGCCCAGGCCAGCTCCCACGAATCGAGCTGGTCGTAGCCCGCCCGGACGAAGGCGTGCCGGGTCTGGCCGAGGACGATGTGCTGGATTTCGACGATGCAGGCCGGAATCCGGTTCGCGGAATAGAGGAAGGCGTTGAGGTCCGGTTTCGGTTCCTCGGCCCCGGCGTGGAGGGACGAATCGGCGGTGTAGTGGGCGGGTTCGAGAGACGAGACGCCGACCGCGCCCGAACTCTGCAGCAGGGTTGTATACGTTCGTACGTAAAGTTCGACCTCCCGGCGGCCGGTGCGATGGTCGCCGGGCGGCCGGGAGGCAATCGGCGGTTGCTCGCGCAAGTGCCGGGACTGCTCACGCGTCGACTGCTGGGTCTGTTCCGACATCGATGGCGACCTCCCTGTGTCCGGCCGGAGCGATTCCTTGACGCCTTGTGTACCACAGCCGCCGCCGGAGCGTTTCTATGTCAGATGGCTACAACTCCCACCCGATGGCGCGCAGGAACGTTTGGGCAATGACGGCGTGACCGGCCAGGTTGGGATGGATCCGGTCGTCTGCCCAATCGGCGGGAGTGGTGGTTTGCAAGGCACGGTCGAACGCGCCCTGCGTCTGGACGTTGACGGCCCCGAACTCAGCGGCCAGCTTGCGCGCCACCAGACCGTATCGATCCATCTGCGCCCGCATCGGGTCGGCGGTGTCGGCTTCGATCACGTAGGGCTCCGCCACGATCAGCCGGCAGCCGGTCCGATCGACCGCAATCTGGAGCAACCGGCGGTAGGTTGTCTCGTACTCGTCGATCGCCACCGCGCCCACGCCATCGCTATCGAAGGTGCGCCAGACATCGTTGATCCCGATCTTGACCACCAGCCAGTCGGGATGCTCGGCCAGCACGTCCTTCTCCCAGCGAGCATCCAGGTGGCGCGCCGTGTCGCCGCCGATACCCCGGTTCTCGAAGGTCAGGTCAAGCTCCGGGTAGCGGGCCGTCACGAAGACGCGGACCAGGTTCGCGTATCCATTCCCAAACGGCGCGTTGGCGTCCCGCCGCCCGCAATCGGTGATACTGTCGCCGATGAAGACGACCTTTTGCCCCTGCTCGAACAACATGCGACGATCCTCCTCAAGATCCATCCCGAGCCATCCGCGGCCTCTCGCGTCATCGTATCAGTCGCCGCGCCGGGCCGCACCGGCTCTTTGCGAGCTTGGGACGGGCGGACACACCATCGACCAGATCCGTGACGGCCAGATCGCGGTCGAGGGAGGTACCGCCCCTACGGATTCCGGGGTGCGCTTCGGATGCCGGACTTCGGCCGGAATCATACCCCCGGTCGCTTTGCCGCCGGTGACCGATTTCAACTATCCTCCCTTATATGGAAACATTCGCGCCTCCCCCAACCAGCCTCTTCAATATGATGGAATACCCGGATCGGCACACGTCCGATCCGCGCGAGCGCGCGTATACACGGGTGAGTCGCCCGATGAACCCGCTCGACGATCCGAGCGAGCGGTTTGCCATGCGCGACATCCAGGAATGCGTGCATGTCTGACCGGAACAACCAGGGATCGCGCTGGAGCAGCGCCCGCGAGCGCGAGGAGCGCGACCGGCAACGCAAGGCGCAGCGGGAAGAGGCCAAACGGACCCGGCTCGAACGCGAAGCCGGCAAGCAATCGACCGGCTCCTCGTTCTCGGAATCGACCCAGCGCCGGCTGACCGACGACGAGCGGCGCACGATCCGGGAGTACCGCTTTCCCAGCGCCTCCGAGCGGACGAAGCCCGGCTCCGAAACACCCAGGGCTCCCGTCTCCCCGGCGCCGGCCACCTCCCCGACCGCTTCGAGCCTGGCATCGGGCGGAGCAGCATCATCTGGCACGAGCACCCGCTGGCGTGACAGCGTGGCCCCGCCCGTCGTGCCTGGGGGGCCGGGGTTGCCCGACCTGCCCGGCGACGGGAATGGTTCGGGCGGCAAGCGCCCCGGCAACGGCCGCCTGCTGATCTTCGGGATCGGCCTCTTCGCGGTGATGGCGCTCGTCGCCTTTCTGCCCTTCGGCCCATTCGGCGGAGATGACGATGAGCGGGACATCCCGACCCCCAGCGCGACTCTACCTACCATCCTCGATACCGGTAATGGCGAGGACCCCGATGCGGACTCCGAGGCCGAGCCGGCCGGACAACCGGCCGCCGGCGACGGGCAGGCGATCGTCTGCATCGATCCCGGCCACGGCGGCTGGGACACCGGCTGGGACCGCACCGGCCTGGGGGACGAGCCGTACAGTTCCCCAATCGTGACCGAGGCCGAGATCAACCTCGGAATGGCCTACATGCTGAAGGCGGAACTGGAAGCGGAGGGGATTTTCGTGGTGCTCACCCGGCCCTCCGGCGCGGCGGTCAACCTGTTCGACGAGGACATCAACGACGATGGCGAGACCCGGCTCAACGCCGATAACCCCGAGCAGGCCGGCTCCCGCGACGAGCTTCAGGCCCGGATCAACGTCTGCAACGAGGCCGACGCCGATGTCCTCATCTCGATCCACATCAACGGGTTCGACAATCGAGAGGTCCGCGGCTACGAGATGTTCTATACGGCGGAACGCGAGTTTGGGGTACAGAACGAGGTGCTGGCGACGCTGGTCTACCGGCAACTCGACACCGCGATGCGCGGCACGGAAGAAATGTCGGGAGTTGCGCGCGGCGTGCACCCCGATACGGCCATCGAGGGCCCCCAGCACGATGTCGGCAGCGCAGAGCACTTCCTCATGACCGGGCCCGCGGTGGAGGTCGCTTCGATCGAGCCGAGCCTGATGCCGGGGTTGATCGTGGAGGCGGCCTTCCTCTCGAACGATCTCGACGCGGTCTGGTTGGTCCAGCCCGAGAACCAGCGGTTCGTGGTCCGGGCCTACGCCCGCGGCATCCTCGACTACTTCGATGAGTACCCCCCGGCGTAGGGTTGCCGAGCTTGTCTCGACCCCGGTGCGGGCGAAGCGCATTGCGGGGGAAACACGCCGCTCGTTTAGACTTGTGACGACGATGTTCGCCCCGACCAGACAGGACCCACACCGGTGAGCTCAAACCAGACCGACGGGCTGCGCCAACTCCAGGCCATGACCGACACACTCCAACGCACCCGCACCAACCGGCGCAACCTGATCCGGGGCGGTGCCGCCGCGACCGCCAGCGCCCTCGGCGCCGGGCCGCTCACGACCGAGGCGGCGCCGGGAACTGACACGCCAGCCAGCCGGCTCGTCCTCGCCCAGGGTCTGGCGCCGGGAGCGGCGCTCGTCTCCTCATTGCGGCTGCCGATGCGCGGCATCGGCTCGTCCCAGACAGGTCCCCTGCTGCTCGGCGACATCGCCAACTGGTACGAGGTCGGCTGCCCGATCCCGTTGCCGGTGACGGTCCTCGCCGTCGACGGCAAGGTGCCGGAGGGATCGTCGCCCGCCGAGATGCTGGCCGACTACAACGCGCTGGTCGAACGGCTAAACGAAACGCCGGGCGGGCTGGCGATGCTGCCGGTCGAGATGATCGACTCCCGCGTGAACACGCTCGACATCGACGGTCTCAACCCGCACCTGGCGTCGGGCACCGAGACCGAACCGGTGGTCAAGGTCGGCGTCGCCGGGGACATCATCTTCGGGCGCAACGGCGGCAACTACCAGCGCAAGTACGGCGACTACGCCTTCCCCATGTACCAGGTCAAGGACTTCCTGAGCACCTTCGACGTCACGGTCTGCAACTTCGAATGCTTCGTCTCCGAAACGATCGAGCCACCCGAGATCGACAACCCTAATACTCTTGATTTCCTGACCCGACCGGAATCGCTTGAGGGTATGGCAATGGCCGGCATCGACGCCGTGACGATGGCCAACAACCACGCCGTTTTCAGCTACTCTGGCTATGGTTTGCCCGGCATGCGGGATACCATGCGCTACCTGAACGAGGCCGGGATCACCCCGTTCGGCGTCGGGGAGAGCCTGGAGGAGGCACGGGCGCCCTGGACGATCGACATCAACGGTACGTCGATTGCCTTCTACGGAGTTGATGGGGTAACCGCGAATCTGGACTATCCTGACTCAATCGGCGTCCAATTCATGGGCGACAGCCCAGTGGCGGCCACCGCCTCGGGTGGCGGTACCAATCCCCTCATGATGGATCAGAACCTGGCCGACATCGAGCGCCTCGCCGGCGAATATGACATTGTGCTCCCTTACTTCCACATGGGTGAGCAGTACATCTGGTCACCCGTGCAATGGGTAGTCGATGTTTCGCGGCAGTGCATCGACGCTGGCGCCACGGCGGTGCTCAGCGCCCATCCCCACGCCACGATGGGCATGGAGTTCTACAACGGCAAGCCGATCTTCTACTCGATCGGCAACTTCGTCTACGACCAGATGTTCAGCGTCGAAACCCGCCAGGGCTACTTCCTGGACATGACCTTCCGGGGGTCGAAACTCGTCTCCTTCAAGACGCACGGCGTCGAGATCATGGACTTCGTGCAGCCCCGCTTCATGTCCGGCCGCGAACAGGCCGCCTTCATGGACCGTTTCTGGCGCTCCACCGACCTCACGCGCCTCAAGTTCGGGTAACAAGGGCTCCATGTACCGAATTTTCACGATTCCATCGCACGGGAATGAAGGGGTTGGTTTATGTCATTCTGAGCGCAAGCGAAGAATCCCCGTGCGAAGCACTCGGCGGCGAAGCCGACGCCTTGACCCGAGGCAATCAACGTCGGCTGACGCGGACCGGCTTCGCCGAAGGATTCCTCGTTCCTCGGAATGACATGTTGTGGGATGGCACTCGACATGACGTTTCAGATCGCCACCAGGCACATCCCGAACCAACGTCGCCTTACGCCCTCACGATGACCTTGCCGCCGCGAGCGACGATCAGTAGCTCGCGGTTGGCTCGTCGGAACTGCACCTCAACCTCCGGCACCAGGTCGACGTTCCGAAGATCGGTGAAGACGATCGTCGCCGGACCCGCGATCACGTCGATCCTGCGGATGCCGGGCCAGAGCGTCAGCATCGCCTGCGGCCGTCCCCCACTGCCCGGAACCATCATTTGCCAGACGGCCGAACTCGGCAGCCGGAACGGCGCGAGCGAGGCCTCCACCCCGAGACACTGAGCAATCAGTTCCACCGCCGTCATGTCGAACGGCACGGTCCGGATTCTCGGGTTTCGCGAAAGCCCGTCAATTGGCGGCGCGGATGCGGGAGTCTCGGGCATCGGACCTGACCTTGCGGAGATTGCAGGATTCGCGGCTTCGGTATACTGACGTGCCGGTCAGGTTGACCGCGAGACGCGCCATACAGCACTTTTCGAAGGAGTATCCCATGTCCGCCACCCACGCTTCGGGACCACGTGGAGCCGCCAGCGCCAACGTCCGGAGCAACGCGGAGATTATCGAGGATATTCCCGAGCCGCCGATCGCCAGCGCCGTCGCCGCCGAAATGCCGGGCGGCGTCACCGGCGATGACCCCCAAACCCCCGCCTCCTGGACCGACGTCACGATCCATGACGTATACGACGCTCGGGTCAGAATCGCCCCCCACCTCGCGCGAACGCCGATGCTCACCTGCCGGACCATCAGCCAGCTGGCCGGAACCGACCTGGGTTTCAAGGCCGAGTTGTTCCAGCGCACCGGATCGTTCAAGTCCCGAGGCGCGATGAACGCGGCGCTGCAACTCACGCCCGAGCAGCGGGAGCGTGGCCTGATCACCATTTCGGCCGGCAATCATGGCCAGGGACTCGCCTACGCCGCCTCGAAGGTCGGCACCAGAGCTGTGGTCTTCATGCCCAGGATGGCGGTGCCAACCAAGATTGACGCCATTCGCGGGTATGGCGCCGAAATCCATTTCTCGGAATCGATGGACGATGTCTTCGAGCGCATGGACGAATACCGGCTCGCGCACGACCTCACCTTCGTCTCCCCCTTCGACGATCCGGCAATCATCGCCGGCCAGGGCACGGTGGGGCTCGAAATCCTGGAAGAGATGCCGGATGTCGAGAACATCGTCGTCCAGGCCGGAGGCGGCGGGCTACTTTCCGGGATTGCGCTGACGGTCAAGACGCTGCGGCCGGAGGTGCGGGTGGTTGGCGTCGAGCCCAGGGGCGCCAACAAGATCCGCAAGAGCCTCGATTCCGGTAAGCCGGAGCGAACCGGGCCGATCGTGACCGTGGCCGATGGGTTGGCGGCGCCCTTCGCAGGCAACCTGACCCAGGCGATCATCGGGCATTATGTCGATGACGTGGTCTTGCTTGAAGAAGACGAGATCATCCACGCCATGCGGCTGATCCTCGAACGGATGAACGTGCTGGTCGAACCGTCCGGCGCCGCGTCGCTGGCGGCGGTCCTCACCGGCAAGGCGGGAATCGAGCCCGGCAGCCAGACGGTGGTGATCCTCACCGGCGGCAACGTCGACCGCGACAAGTTGAAGAGCCTGCTGTAGTCAGGCGTGCCGCCGGGCGAGAGTCGCCTTGCCAAATGGCATCCGCCGGGTCTGTCCGCGGACGGGGGATGGTGCATCACCACTGTTTGTCATTTCTCGCAAGCTCGAAATACGGGATACGGTTAGCCTCATCCTCCGGCGGCATCCGTGGGCGCCGATGCCACCAGCGTTGGGAATTTTTGCAGAAGCGGCCGGCCGGCATACTCGCGAATCATCGACCGCAGCTCCCAATCACCGGCCTGGTCGAGGGTAAACGTCATCGCATAGACCTCGGGATCGGCAGTCGCCTCGCCAGAGACGGCCACGAAGAAGCCGGTCTCCTCATGGAGAA
>JACCYX010000546.1 GCA_013696265.1 Chloroflexia bacterium | reverse complement strand
ACGACGCGGGCGCCGTGAACGCGGTCCAGGTCACGATGGAGCGATCCGGGGCCGAGCATATCGACGCGCAGCGGGTCACGCTCGACCATTCCGGGGCGAAGTCCTTATCAACGCAGACCGCCGAGTTGACCGACTCCGGCACGGTCAAACTCTCCGCCGATACCGCGACCCTTTCACGCTCCTCCGTCATCCTGGCCCAGACCAAGGAACTCCGGCTCGAATCCTCGAAGGTGCTGATTGCCCAATCCGGGCGGACGACGGTCGCCGGCGACGGGCGCATCGGACTCCTGCAAACAGGATCGGTGGAGGCGATGGGCGACGTCAACGGCCTGGTGCTGATGACGGGCAGCGTCAAGGCCGGGGGCGACGTGAACGTCACGTTCGACGCCGTGTCGGCGGGGGTGCTCGGCGCGACCCTCGCGGTCGTCCTGTTCTTGCTGCGCCGTTTGTTCGGTCGGTAGGTACGCGGCGTGCGGTGCGATGAGATTGGCGATTCGCATTTGCGTAGGGGCGGCAGCGTAGCGAGCCTGATTCGACCGCGAACCGCATCTGGCCAACCGCCGATTTGTCGAATCGAGCCTGCCCTGAGCGGAGCGTAGCGGAGTCGGATGGGTCCGCCCGTCGTGGAACGGACGGAACACACTGAAGACGGAGAGGGAGTTTCCATGGACAGCTTCTTGAAATTCATTCTCGGCGGCGCGGCCGGGACCGCGATTGGCTTGGCGGTTGGCAGCCTCCTTGCCCCGCAAAAGGGCGCCGACCTTCAGGCGGCTACGCACCAGCGCCTTGAGTACGCGAAAGAGGCGGGCGAGGAAGCCGAACGCGAAACCGAGTCGGCGATGCAGGATCGCTTCCGCCAGCGGGTCGGCGATCCGGCCGCGTTCACCCCGGCCGCCGGCCACATGAAGGGACGCGGTTAGTGGTGCTCATCGGTTGCGGGCAACTCACCTGGACGGGTGTTGACGGCGGCACCGTCATGCGCGAGATCGCCCAGGCCGGGTACGACGGCGCGCCGGGACCGTTGAGTCTCGACCGTCCCGTGGAGGAAGTCGTCGCCTGGTTCGGCGAGTTCGGGTTGAAGCCGGCACCATCCTATTTTAGTGCCAAATTCTGGGACCCAGCGGATGAAGAAGGCATCCTTCGGCAAGCGCCGGACGTCGCGCGCTACGCGCGGGGCCTGGGCTGCATAGAACTCTACGTGGCCGCCACCGGTATGGAGCACGTCGCGCCCTCTGGAACGTCCAGGCGAGACCTGGCGGGGCATGTTCGTCCCGAGGACGCGATGAGCGGCGAGCAGTTCACCCAATTCGGCAAGGTGCTGGGCGCCTTCGCCGACGCTACGATGGCCGAGGGCGTGACCTCGTGCTTTCATCCGCACGTCGGCACGGTGATCGAAACCGCCGCCGAGCTAGGATCACTGCTCGCCGCGGTCAGCACCGACGCGCTCTGCCTCGGTCTCGATACTGGCCACATCGCCTGGGCCGGCGACGATCCGGTGGCGGTCTGCCTGCGCTACCTGGACCGGGTGCGGACGCTGCATCTCAAGGACGTGAACCGCGAGGTCCGCGAGCGGGGCGTGGCGGCTGATTGGAGCTACGGGCAGTTCACGGAGGCTGGGGTCTTCGCCGAACTGGGGGAGGGGATGGTCGATTTTCCAGCCATCCTCACGCCGCTGCTGGAGACCGGCTTCGATGGTTGGCTGATCGTCGAAACCGACGTCACCATGAAGCCGACGCCGCTCGAGAGCGCCGCCATCAGCCGTCAGTACCTCGCCAGCCTGGGATTGTGAAGACCTTCTCGCCGGCTGTGAGGAACCCGCACGCATGAGCTATCGCCGACCAACCGTGGGCATTGTTGGCGCGGGGCAACTCGCCCGGATGATGGCCCAGGCCGCGATTCCGCTCGACATACGGATCGTGCTCCTCGCCGCCGACGCGAACGACGGCGCGGCCCAGGTCGTGCCCGAGGTGATCGTCGGCGCGCCGGACGATCCTCAGGCGCTGGCGGCCCTTGCCGAACGATGCGACGTGATCACCTTCGATCACGAACTGGTGCCGCCCGAGATCCTCGCCACGCTTGAAGCGCTGGGGCACCCGGTCTGGCCGTCGTCGTCGAGCATGGCCCTGGCCCAGGACAAGCGGCGGCAGCGCAAGGAACTCTCCGCCGCCGGGTTCCCCGTCCCCGATTTCGCC
>JACCYX010000539.1 GCA_013696265.1 Chloroflexia bacterium | reverse complement strand
TGGGACGGGTCCAGGCCAGAACCAGGCTCAACGTGCAAAGGCCCATCAGCAGCACGCCGTTCGGCAGGTGCCAGGCCTTGGCTGAGGCACTTTCGCGGCCGGAATAGCCGAGACCGAGCTGGGCGACGACATCCACCAGCAGCAGGATCGAGACGATCAGCAGCGATCGGGACGCCAACCCCTTCTGCATGGCGAAGAAGGAGAGGGCGATTTGCACCGCCGCCACCAGGAAGAAGACATTGCCGAGCATTTCGTGCGCGGTGATCAGGTCCGCGTTGGCCTCGAAGAACCCGGTGCCGCCAAGCCAGGCCTGGATCAGGAGACCGACCGCAAGCAGGACCGAGGTGATCTTCAACCCGAGGGCGATTCCCGAACCCTCGCCCGCCCCGGTTGAACCCGCGGACGGCTGGACGGTGCTCATGTGCGATGCTCCCTGGTGAACGCTTCTCCCCTATTCCGTTGGACACAGTATAGGAAATCGTTGTGAAGAATCCGTGAATCCGCGCTCGTTTCCAGACGGGAGCGGTGTTTCCCTGCGCTAGCCGTGGAGCGTGACGTCCTCGGGCACGCTGGCGCCGTCGAGGCGGGCGCGGGCGAAGGGCGCGATCGGGTGGCGGGTCGACCCCTCCATCGCCAGGTCGGCCAGGATTTCGCCGGTGATCGGGCCGAGGCAGAAGCCGTGCCCGCTGAAGCCAGTCGCCACGACCAGCCCATCGACTTCCGGGGTTGCCTCGATCACCGGCAGCGCGTCCGGCGTCTTGTCGATCAGGCCGCCCCAGATCGCGGTCGCCCGCACTTTTTCCAGGGCGGGAATGAGCCGGGTGGACCAGGCGAGGGTAGCGGTGAGCTGGGAGAGGGTGGGCATCACGTTCTCGGCGGTGTGGTCAGTGGCGCTCCAGGGAATGGACGAGCCGGTGAGGCGGAAGCGGCCATCGGCCTGTTGCCGGCCGGCGAAGCCGCCGGTCGGGATACCCAGCACCTGTCCCAGCATCGGCGCCACGGCCTCGGTCTGGATCGCCGGGACGACGACGACAGTGAACGGGATGTGGATGCCGAGCGGGTCGAGCAGCCGCGGCGCGTAGACGCCCGCCGCCACGATCACTCGCTCGCACGGGAGCGTCCCGGTCGACGTCGTCACGCCGGTCACGCGCCGGCCATCGGTCACGATCCCGAGGACCTCGACGCCCGTGCGGATGTCCGCTCCCGAGCGCCGGGCGGCGGCCGCGAATGCTTCCACTGTCCGTTGGGGATTGGCGTGACCGTCCGTGGCGCAGTAGGAGGCGCCCACCAGGTTCGGGTTCAGGGCCGGGGCAATCTCGTGGACCTCGGCGGCGCCGGCGAGGTAGGTCATCGGGATGCCAGCCGCGTTGCCATCGGCGACGACCTGACGGATCGTGGCCTCATCGTCCGGTTCGAGGGCCAGCCGCAGGTTCCCGCCTTGCCGGTACTCGACATCAGCGCCGAGTTCCTCGGAGAGGTGTTCCCACCGCTTGACCGCCGCCTGGGCGAGCGGCAATTCGGCCGGATGCCGGCCCGACTGGCGGACTCCCGCCAGGGTCCAGCCGGAAGCCATGCCGGCCAGCTCTCCGCGTTCCAGAAGGGTGACGTTGACGCCGTGGCGGGCCAACTCCCAGGCCGCCGCCGTGCCGCTGATGCCTCCTCCGATGATGACCGTACTGGACACTGATGGAGCCTTTCTCAACCAGAACACCGCTCCATATGGACGCGGGGTGTCGTAGGGCGGACCTGGATCGACCGCGAACCTCGTCTGGCCGGTCAGCACCCTGCCGATCCTGTGTCCGCCCGGATGGTGGCGAATCGAATCCGGCCGTTCGCGAGACACCGGGCGGACACCCCTTTAACGCGACGCCGAAATGCTCGTATGCGACGGGGTACCGCCCCTACGACCGCCAGGGCACGTGCGGTATGCCCATCACGTTACTTGGACGAGCGCGGATCGAGTACGTCGCGGAGGCCGTCGCCGACGAGGTTGAAGGCGAAGACCGTGATCAGCAGCGCCGCGCCCGGCGCCAGGCTGAGCAGCGGGAAGTCGGCCAGGTAGCGGGTGCCGTCCCGGATCATCTGGCCCCAGGTCGGGGTCGGGGGCGGCACGCCGAGCCCGATGAAGCTGAGGCTCGCCTCGAGCCGGATCGCGGAGGCGGTCCAGAGGCTTCCCAGCACCAGCA
>JACCYX010000525.1 GCA_013696265.1 Chloroflexia bacterium | reverse complement strand
GGGGAAACACGCGCCATGATCGACATTGGCACGCTCGGCCGACTGATCGGCATCGAGATCGCCGGCGTCTACCTGGCGGTCGCGGACCCGGTTCCGGGCGGCGAACTCCTGGGCCGGTCGGTCGAGGTCGATGTGGAGATCGGGAGCGATCCGCCGCGGGTCGCGCTCTCGCGGCGTGGACCCACCTGGGAGATCAGCTTCCCCAGCGGGAACCAGTGCTGGAACCGGTCTGATGACGAAGGCGGGCGCCGCTCATTGTGTTCGGTGCTGATCGGACCCTGAGCCGCGCTTGCGGACCGGATTCGTCATCGGCGAGGCGCGTCGATGGCGGCGTCCACTCGCCACCCCGGTGTACGGCTGGAGCAGCTCACGGACAACGCGACGCGCCGGGATCAGGTTCCGCTCGTGCACGAGCAGGTCGTGTTCGAACGACGACGCCGACGCCCAGGCGCCGACGCCTGGGCCACCCGGACGGACGAAGATCGGGACGCCGGTGGCGCGAATCGCGTCCGCCCACATCAGGGCTTCGGGTTCGTTCGGCGCGGTGACGAGCCAGATGATGTCGTCCGACTCCAGCGCGTCCCGGTCCCCGGCGGGCTCGTCCCGCAGTTCCCGGCCACACTCCGGGCAGCGTTCAACCCAGTCGTCGAATTGTCCGTCGCCCGCAGGGCAGTAGCGTGTCATAGTCGGTGGTTCCTTTGCGCATGCGAAACGAAAATTACAGTTAGCGCCAATCTCTAGTTTACGCTGCCGAGCCGAGAGGGAACCGCCGGTCTCGTTGTCCAGTCCACCCGGGTGGACTGTCCCGAACCCATTCGGCGAACGGCGACCGTGTTGTCATAACGTTCCATTGGTGTGAAGTACCGAAGGCATTCCAGCCGGGAACACAGGGGAGCAATGCCTCCCGAGATTCCTGGAAGTGACGGGAACGAGCCAGGCCGGCGCGTGCCTTTCGTGGCCCAAATGGGTATCATGGTGGTGAAAGGGCGCGACGCAACGTGGCGCCAAGGCGAGTTTCCACCGCAATCGTGTGGGAACACAATGGGGCAGAGTGCCTCAAGGAGTTGCTGGATGGTTCCCAAAACCGCACGTGTTCGTGGCCGATCGGTCACGGCACTGCTGCTCGGCGTGATCCTGGCGCTGGCGGCCGTCATGCCATTTGCCGGTTCGACCGCCGCACAGGACGCGACACCTGAGGCGACACCGGAACCGAGCGGCCTGGCAGCGCTGGGCTTGCAGGAGATTACGGTCACGGCGCAGGAGGCAACCTACAGCATTACCTACCTGCCGCCGCTGGTCGAAGGTTGGGCGATGGTTTCGCTCGTGAATGCGTCCGAGGCGCCGGCCACGGTCAATGTTGCCCAGATTCCGGAAGAAACCTCGGTCGGCGATGTCTCTTCCGCGATGTTCTCGGCCTTTCAGGGTGAAGGCGGCGAACTGCCCGAGTGGTGGGCGGACACGACCTTCGCCGGTGGCGCGTGGGCGGGTGCCGGCGAAACCGTGCAGACCGCCGTCTACCTGACGCCGGGCGAGTGGGTGGCCTTCAGCACCAATCCGTTGTCCGTGCAGCCGGTGCAGACGTTCGCCGTCGCCACCGAAGAAGACCTGGTCAACATCTACGGTGTCGAGCCGGAAGCGACCCCGGTTGGCGCGACGCCAGTCGCTGACGCGACTCCAGTGGTCGAGGTCGAGGGTCTCGATTCCGATGGCACCGTGTCGATCACCGACGGCGCGTTCTCCATCGCCGAAGCTCCGGTTGCCGGCCCGCAGGTCTGGGAAGTCACGAACGACAGTTCGCAGACGTCGGAAATCGTCCTCGTGAGCGTCGACTACGACATTCCTGAGGAAGAAGCCGTGCTTTGGGTTGGCACGTTCGCCGCTGGAGATCTCGGCAACGCCGTGATCGAGAATGGTTCAGGTCTCCTTGGCCCAGGCTCTTCCGCCTATGTCTCGGTCGACCTGGCTCCAGGCACCTACGTGCTCTTCAGCGCCGCTCCGGACTCCGCTGGCGGCCTCCAGTCCGACAATGGCCTGGTGACCGTCTTCGTCGTCGAGTAGCACCG
>JACCYX010000502.1 GCA_013696265.1 Chloroflexia bacterium | reverse complement strand
CCCGCATGAACTTCCGGGACAAGACAACGCCGGGTCGGCCCGGCACGGCATCTACCCAACATTCCAGAATCGAGGAAGTCATGCGAGGAATCAAGCCCGTGCGGGCGTTCTGGGCGAGCGTCGCCTGCCTGGCGGGGCTGGGGATCGCGGTGATTCTTCTCGCGTCCCCAGCGATGGCGCAGCTGGAGGGCGCGGTGGGTGAGCCGACCGTGGTTCCAACCAGCGACACCTCCTCGGGCGGCATCGTCGGCGACCCGGCGCCGACCGAACCGGCTCGGCCGGAAGAAACCCCCGGCGGCTCGGAAGGGATGCCGACCGAGGCACCCCGCGAGGAGCCAACGGCGCAACCTGACAATGAGGGCATCGCGCCCGCCGTGGTCGTCGTCGTCCTCAGCACCGCCGATGGCGGGCCGGTGTCGGATCGCACCACGGTCTGCGTCTCGGAAATCTGCCAGCCGGTTGGGGCGGTCGGCAGCGGTACGAAGATCGAGTTCGAACGGATCGTCCAGGGCTGGCACGAAATCGTCGTGTTCGACGCCGGACCGTATGAGGATGGTTTCTCGTCGGTGGCGGTGCGGCCCGGCCAGCTCCACACGATCGAAGTGGTGCTGGCACTCTCCAGGCGTGTCGAGGAAACCCCGCCGCCGCGGTCGAATGGTCCGATCCGCTCGCCCATCGTGGTGGCGGATCGTGACGAGCCGCTGGCGGGGGATTCTGAACCGCAGGCCTCGTTCGCCAACGTCGCCGCAAGCGAGGACGCCGCCGTGTTGCGGGTTAGCGCGTTGCCGTCTACCGGCGCTGGCGATCCGGAACGGGGCGTGGCGAGCCTGATGGCGATGGTTCTCGGCGCGGCGGCGCTGCTGGCCGCCGGGGCGGTGATCCGGCGTCGCACGACGTAGGCATCGCCCATCTGGCAGTCTTTCCACCGCCCGGCTACCATAGAGCGAGCACGGAGCAGACCGGCATCCGGCCCTTCGTCGTCCATCCGATGAGGTGTGCACGCCGGTTCTTTCACAAGCGACGAAAGCGCGCTCGATTCGCATCGAGCATGTGCCCGGGGGCGTCGTGTGCGGTCGCGCTCGTGACCAACCCAGACGAACATCGATACGCGGGGCCGGGTGACGATCACCGGCGTGGTCGTCCCCGGCGAATCTGCGTCTGGGAACTGGCGTGCCGGTGGGAAACCGCCGGTCACGCGGTGAGATGTACACGAGAGAGACGATTGCATGACCGATACAACTTCCTCGCGACCCACCGTAGCCGACTCCGAACTGAACGATGAGCCGCAATCCGAGCCGGTTGCCAGTGGCGGCGATCCTGAGGTCGCCACCCTGGCTGACACCGCGCCCGAGGGCGTGGCGGATACCAGCGATGCCGATGCGCCAGCGTTCGAGCCGACCCCACTCTTCACCACCCACCTCGCGTTGCCGTTGACGCCGGAAACTTCCCCGGATGGCAACTGGCTCGCCTACCTGCTTGCGGACGCCGATAGCGGCGTCCGGCTGTGGCTCTCCCCGGTCGACGGTGGGGAGCCGCGCCCCGTCGAACTCCCGTTCGAGCCGATTGTCGAGCGCGATCCCGATACCGGGCGTTTGATCCGCGGGCCACAGTGGTCACCGGATGGGCGGCAGCTGGCGCTGGCGGGAACCGTCGAAGGCGAGGACCGGACCGCGATCTGGCTGGTGCCGTCGCCGGTCGAGAGTTCGGCGGAACCGGTTGTGGTCGTCGCGGTTGAAGACGACGTGGAGACAACTGAAACCCAGGCCGTCCAAGCGGACGCCGAAACCGACGATACCGACCCCGTGCCCGATGTTGAGGTCGAAGCCGAAAGCCTCAACGGCGCGGACGACGGTGCGGAGGCGGTCCAGCCCGGCAACGAATCAGAGCCGACTGGCGACACGCCGGAGATCGAGCCGGCGCCGGTCGCGCAGTCACCCGATCCGGTCCACGCGCCACGGCCGCTGACCTGGGGGCCGGGCTCGGAACGGTCCCCGCGCTGGTCCCCCGATGGCGCGATCGTTGCCTTCGTCAGCAACCGCGACCGCCGCGATACGATCGCGCTGGCGACGGCGAGCGGCGACGAGCCGACGATTGCCGAACTCCTGACCTGGAGTGGCCGCGACGACCGGGAGCCGGTCTGGTCACGCGATGGTCGGTTCCTCGCCTTCACCCGGCAACGCGGCGAAGGCCTGGAGCACGCCGACATCTTCGTCTACTCGCCGGAGACGGGAGAACTCACCGACTTGACCGGGCTCAAGGCCAGCGTGGTGCGCCATTCGCTGGACTGGGTCGCCGGACGCAACCTCGTCGCCTACGTGACCGAGGATGGCGACTGGCTCTCGATTTCGGTCATCAACGCCGACAACAAGGCCGGTTGGGCCGTCACCCGCGAATCGGGCGACAAGACCGAGCCGCGCTTCCACCCGACCGAGGCCCGCCTCGTTTACGTCCGCACCGAAGGCTTCGCCACGGTCTGCTGCGAGCGCGGGTTGCACGCCTCCGGGGCGGTCGCGCTCGACCCCAGCGAAGGGGTTGTCTACGCCCCGCGCTGGCTCAAGGACAAGCGCGTGGTCTACGGGTTCAGCGCTCCCCAGAAGCCGTTTGGGTTCCTCGCCCAGGACAACTTGGCGACGTCCGACCGGTCGCCTGTCCAGATTCCCGGCGAGCTTTCGACCGCCGGCGTGACGCTGCGCCACCCCGTGCCCTTCGAGTTTCCGATTGGCGATGAAGAGCAGTTCTCCGGCATGCTCTACCGGACCCAGGGAATCGACGAGCCGGTTCCGGGCATTGTCTACCTGCCGGACGGTCCGCTGACGATCCGGCGCGGCGAATTCGCGCTCGAGGAGCAGGCCCTGGCCAGCACGGGACTCTCAGTCTTCACGCCGTTGCTCCACGGCGCGACCGGCTTCGGTAACGCGATCGAACGGGACCTCGCTGACCTCGCCTCCAGCGAGATCGAGACCTCGGACATCGCCGAAGCGGGTTATGGGCTGGGTGAGTCCAGCGAGATCGACGCCGCGAAGCTGGCGCTGGTCGGGGTCGGCTTCGGCGGGACGCTGGCGCTGCTGACGGCCGGGGCCCGGCCGGGAATCTACGCGGCGGTGGTCGCGATCGATCCGATCACGGATTGGGCGATCGAACTGGGCGAGGCCGAGCCGGCCTGGCGCAACTGGGTGAGCGCCAACTACGGCATGCCGCTGACGAACCCGGACAAGTTCGCCCTGCGCAGCCCGGCGACCTTCGCGGCGGTCGTCGACGTGCCGCTGGTGCTCGTCGCCACCCCA
>JACCYX010000500.1 GCA_013696265.1 Chloroflexia bacterium | reverse complement strand
GCCACGCCCGGCTCAAGGTCGGCACCGCCGAACTCGAAGTTTCCATCACCAAGGCTGGCTAACTCGGGATCTCTGCGATGACGACCATCGGGTAGGGGAGGCCCTGTGTTGCCTCCCGCGTGCCCGGTGGTAAGGCGGGAGGCCACACAGGGCCTCCCCTACCCGATGGTCGTCATCGCAGAGATCCCGAGTTAGCCAGCTTTCGTGATGGAAACTTCGAGTTCGGCGGTGCCGACCTTGAGCCGGGCGTGGCCTTCGGTCTCGGTCAGGTCCTGGGATGGCTCAAGCGATTTCGACAGCACCTCACGGGCGATGTATTCCTGATGCGTCGCGATGGCGTTGGCAACGGCGCGTTCTGACGAGTGGTAGCGAACGTCGATGGTGTCCTCGATGTTGAGTTCGAGTTGCTTGCGGGCGTCCTGGATCGCCCGGACGACATCGCGGGCGACCCCTTCCTGGATCAGCTCCGGCGTCAGGTTGGTATCCAGCACGACGGTGGCGTCGGCGCTCTGGGCCGCAGCGTAGCCCTCGCGCTTGCGCAGGTTGACCAGTACCTCGGATGGCAGCAACTCGACCGTCGAGCCGTCCTGCCCCATCAGCGTGACGGTCGAGCCAGCCTCGACCAAGGCGGCGACCTCGCTCGCGTTGGCCCGCATTAGCGCCGCCCTGATCCCACCGAGCGCCTTGCCGTACTTCGGTCCAAGCACCGGCAGGTTGGGCTGGACCTCGTGGCTGACGACATCCCCGAGGTCGGCGAGGGCGCGGACGTCCTTGACGTTGAGTTCGTCGAGGATCTGTTCCTTCAGGCGCACCACCGATTCGGCGCCGGCTGGGTCCGACGTATGGACCAGAATCGCCGGCAGTGGTTGACGAACCTTGATGTTGGCTTCGGCTCGCGCCGATCGACCGAGGCGCACGACGGCGAGCACCGCCGCCATGTCCTTCGAGAGGTGGCGATCGGTCAGGGATTCGTCAGCGACCGGGAAGTCCGTCAGGTGGACCGACAGCGGCGCGTCAGGATCGATCGACCGCACGAGGTTCTGGTAAAGCTCCTCGCTCAGGTACGGCAGGATCGGCGCCAGCAGCTTAGAGACCAGCACGAGCGCGTCGTAGAGCGTTTCGTAGGCGGCCGACTTGTCCGCGTCGCTCTCCGGTTTCCAGAACCGCCGCCGGTTGCGACGGATGTACCAGTTGGAAAGCTCCTCGACGACGAAGTGCTCGATCGCGCGGGCGGCGGCCGCGATGTCGTAGCGTTCCAGGCCGTCCCGAACGGTCGTCACCAGTTCGTTGGCGCGTGAGATGATCCACCGGTCGAGCAGCGGGCGTTCACCGACTAGAGTGGCCGTCGCCGGACGTTGCCAGCCGTCGATCCGGGCATACGTCACGAAAAACGAGTAGGAGTTCCAGAGCGGCAGGATGAACCGCCGCCGGACCTCGTCGGTCACGTTGTAGCCGAATCCCAAGTTTGCGCTGGGGTTCACGGTCGCGAAGAGCCAGCGCATGGTATCGACGCCGATGTCGTCGGCGGCGTCGTCGAACCAGATCGCGTTGCCCTTGCTCTTGTGCATCTCCGCGCCCTTTTCGTCGCGCATCAGGGCGTAGGTGAAGACGTGCCGGAACGGCGCCTCACCGGTCAGCGCCGTGCTTTCGGCGATCAGGGAGTAGAACCAGTTGCGGAACTGGCCCGGAAAGCTTTCGGTGATGAGATCGGCCGGATACCACTCCCTCCAGTACTCCTTGTCGTGGAGGTAGTTGAGGGTCGAGAGCGCGACGATCCCGCCATCAAGCCAGGGGTTGCCGACGTCCGGGACACGGGACACATGGCTCCCACAAGACGAGCATGCGATCTTGATCTCGTCGACGTACGGTCGATGGGGAGTGTGGCCCTCGAAGGCTTCCCAACCGCTAATGGCGCGCTCCTTGAGTTCGGCTTCGGAGCCAATGACCTCGAAGTTGCCGCACTCCTCGCAGTCGAAGATCGGCAGGGCGAGTCCCCAGTACCGCTTCTTCGAGATCATCCAGTCCTGCATGTTGGTGAGCCAGTCCAGCTCGCGTTCCATGCCGAACGACGGGTACCAGGTCGTCGTGAGGGTCGCGTCCATCAGTTTCGGGCGGAGTTCATCCATCGCGATGAACCACTCGTCTACGAGCCGGAAGAGCAGATCGGTGCCGCAGCGCCAGCAGACCGGGTAGCGGTGGGTGTACATCTCCGCCCGGTAGAGCAGTCCCTTGTCCTTCAGGTTCGATTCGATGTCCCTGGCGACATCGTGCGCGTTCTGCCCGCTCAGCCAATCGAACCCATCGACGTAGAAGCCCGATTCGGTGATCGGAGCGATGATTGCGAGGTCGTTGACCTTCGAAAGCGCGAAGTCGTCCTTGCCGCAGCCGGGCGCGATGTGGACGATGCCGGTGCCTTCGGCGGCGGAAACGTCATTCCACTCGATAACGCGGTGGCGGACGCCCTCGGCGGCCGGCAATTCATCAAAGGCGCCGCGGTAGGACCGGCCAATCAGGTCGCGTCCCTGGAGTTCGCCAACGATCTCGTGTTCGCCCCGGATCGCGTTGCCGACCGCTTCCTTCGCCAGGTAGAACTGCTTGCCATCCCGCGCGACCTTGACATACGGGATCTCCGGGTTGACGGCGGCGGCCACATTGGCCGGGAGAGTCCAGGGCGTCGTCGTCCAGACCATCAGCGAGGCGTCTTCGTCGTCGAGCGGGAACTCGGCGAAGATCGCGAGATGGGTGCGGTCCTGGTAGCCCTCGGTCACGATCTCGTGTTCGGAGAGTCCAGTTCCGCAACGTGGACACCACGGCATCACGTCGTGGCCCTTGTAGATCCAGCCGCGCTCGTGGCAGGTCTTGAGAAAGTGCCAGATCGTGTAATTGTTCTCGTCGGACATCGTGTAATACGAGTTGTCCCAGTCCATCCAGTAGGCGAGGCGGATCGACTGATCAGTCTGGCGGGCCGAGTATTTCCAGACACGCTGCTTGCAGCGTTCGACGAACTCCGCGATCCCGAGCGTCTCGATTTCGCGCTTGTTCTTGAGCCCGAGTTCCTTTTCGACCTCGACCTCGACCCACAGCCCCTGGCAGTCGAAGCCATTCTGGAACCGCTGCTTCTTGCCGAGCGCGGCGTGATACCGCTGGAAGATGTCTTTATAGCTCCGTCCCCAGGCGTGGTGGACACCCATCGGGTTATTGGCGGTGATCGGGCCGTCGATGAACGAGAATCTCGTCTCCGACTCGTCATTGCGGTGCAGGTACTGTTGCATCACTTGGTGTTCGTCCCACCAGGCGAGACGGTCACGTTCCTGGACGGGAAAATCGACCCTGGTGGGAACCGCCTTGAAAGCCAGCGTGCTTGTTGTGTCCATGAACGTGTGCTCCATCGTCGTCTGGATCGTTGTCGATTCAATAATGATGCGGGCAACAAAAGACCCATCCTGCTCATGAGGACGGGCTTTCCCGCGGTACCACCTCAGTTGGCCCATTCCGGCCCACTTTGACATGCCAGACTCCGAAAGACAACCGGCATGCATTCGCGTTAACGGGCGAAACCCGGTCGAACCTGGCGGACCCATCGTCCGCTCGGCCGACGGCTCAGGAATGATCTCCAGTTGCGACAGGGGATGTTTCGGCTCTCATCGTTCCGAAATTGCTGTGCGTCCACCGCAACGGCGCCGTTTCCGTCAACGCCTCAGTCTTGCGTTAATTGTAGCAGCAAGCGCGGCGATAGGCTGTCCTAGACGCTGGACGTCCGCATTCGCACCCGTCGGTAGATGTTCGTAATCGCCAGCAAATAGGTTGAACCCAGCATGTAGGAGGCGGTGACATCGGTGAACCAGTGATGTCCGAGGTAGACGCGGCTTGGGCCAACCAGGGTCACGAGACCCAAGAGGACGCTCACGATCGTCCGCCGGATTGGGCTGGGGCGGATCCAGGTGTGAGCCAGGTAGGTCAGGAAGCCGTAGACCCCCAGGTAGTTGAGGACGTGGCCACTTGGGAAACTCGAGCCACCGATGTTTGCCGCGACCACGCGAATAGCCTGGTCGGCGGCCGACGCTTCCGGACGTGGCCGCTTCATTGCCCGTTTGACCGTGAACGACACGCCGCCCGTGCCCCAGGCCAGCAATTGAAAGACGGCCTCCAGGCGGAATCCGAGGAGCCAGAGCGCGGCGGAAATCGAGGGGGGGAGCAATCGGCTCTGGGGCGGAAACCCGGGCCACGACACCACGTGCATCAGCCGGTCGAAGTACGGATGAGTTTGGCCCTGGACCTTGATCGTGATCGCGGCGTCCACGGCGTGGCTGCGATTCTTGCGGACGATGGCAAAGAGCACAGCAAAAACGGTCAGGCAGATCGCGGCGATCCCGATCCCGGAATTGCCCCGCGTGATCGCCAGGCGATCCGGATTGAACGCCCCCGGATGCAGATCGCGATACGACCTGGCGGAGTTCTTCGAAGATCGATCAATGCTCACCATCCACGCTTCCTCATTGAGTCTCGACTTCGATCTTCGTGATTCAAAGGCGACGATTCATCCAACACTGGTGACGAGTTCGGGGGGGCGGTAGAAGGCACCGGCTCCGCGCCGGGTACACTTTCCAGCAGATGCTAGTGTAGCGACTCGATCCACTATTGGCGGGAAGCGGAAATGATGAGGCAGGCGTCCAATCGCTATTCTACGAGTGAGGCGGTCGGCGCGGTCCTGAGCCGGATTCGGGATTACTGGCTGTGGGCGGCCATCATTGCGGTCGGGGCCCTCGTGTTCTTCGGCTTGCCGGGCGGTTACGCCGCGACATCGCATGCCTTACTCCACGGATTGTGTGCCCAGACTCCTTCCCACACCATCTCGTTTGGCGGCGAGATGTTGCCGTTCGACGCCCGGATGACTGGCATCTACGGCGGCTTCCTCGTTACCATGATCGCCATCGTGATGAAGGGTACGCTTTTCGCCTACGGGAATCCCCCCAAACGCATTGTCGCGCTGCTCTCGCTGTTCGTGGTAATGATGGCTGTGGATGGCTTCAATTCGCTGCTCACCGACCTGATGCTGTGGCACCCCTATGAATCAGGCAACGGCTTGCGGGTCGTCACGGGGTACGGAGTTGGCGTCTCGCTGGCGGTCGCCCTGAGTTGGCTGCTGGCGTCTTCGGCCTGGAATCTCGGGTCGCCGCGGGTTGCGGTCGGGCGAATCCGTGACCTGACGGTTCCAATAACAGGACTTGCGGGGTACGGAATCCTGCTGGTGGCGAGTCCCGCCTTGCTCCACTTGCCGGTTTCCACGCTCCTGGTGCTGTCGGCGTGGTTGACCGTGACGATGCTGGTCCTCGTGATCGTCCTGCTCGTTCTCAAGTTGGACGGCCAGATTCGGCAAGTGCGGCAATTGCATGTCCCCGTTGCCATCTCCGCGTTGCTGGCGGTCACGGTGATGATGGCGCTGGCCGGGGCGCGATTTTGGGCTGAACGCACCTTCGGCATCAGCAACGCCATGATGTAAAGGGCACGCGACCCTGTGCTAAACTCAAGTCCCGAAAGCACCGCTTTCGCCGTGCCTGCCCCGTACCTCATTGCCGCCCTACCCGGCCAATGGGGCCGGTTGGCTATCCAGGGTTATCGCCGACACAATGAAGATCATTCGACACGACGCCTACATCGCCAAGCGCAAGCGCAACTCCAAGCTGTTCGCACTGCTCGGTTTCCTGATGTTGACCGGCACGCTCTTCCTGGCACTGCTGCCGAACCTCCTCCTGCCGTCATACGTGATGATGCTGGCAGGTTTCGTGCTCTTCAACATTGGGATGCAGCAGGTCGGCAAGTGGACGCGCAATCCCCGGAACGACCAGGTGCTGGACTACCAGTTGAAGGCGTTGCCGGACAGGTATGCCCTCGTGCATTACGCGCCCGTGGGTAAGCGGCGACTCGAACACGTGCTTGTGCATCCGGGCGGGGCACTGGTCATCACCGTCAAGGAACTCGACGGCGTGATCGAGGAGCGAAAGAGCCGGTGGCGCCGGAAGGGAAGCGGATTGCGTCGCTTCCTCTCCTTCAGCGGTCCCCAACTCGGAAATCCCAGCATCGAAACCGAGGCGTCGATCGGTGCGCTCGAAACGTTTCTTGCCGGGAAACAGTTCGATGTTGATGTTGAAGGAGCCGTGACCTTCATACACCCTCAGGTGGAACTCAACATCGAGGAACCGGATTTCCCGGTGCTGCACGGCGAAGAACTGCCCGCCTTCATCACCAGCCTGCCCGCCGAAGAGGCGTTGACCGCGAAGGAACGCGAACAGCTCGTCGAACTGCTCAAAGGCGGCGAGATTGTCGAAGCTCCCACAAGAGCAGTCCGGCGGCGACCCGTCAAGCGCCGCGCCGCCTGAGTTCCTGCGGTCGTGCTTGAGACTTTTCAGAGCCCCGTCGAACCCGGCTCCGGGTGGACAGCGAGGGGACAGCATTCCGCCGTGTCCGAATTGCGTCAGGCGGTGCAACGCGGTCCCAGCCATGCGTACATCTTCTCAGGACCGATGAAATCAGGCAGACGCCTGGCCGCACTGGATTTCGCGCGGGCGTTGTGTTGCCCGAACGCGGGATCGAGCGGTGTGCCCTGCCGGACGTGCACGGTTTGCCGCCGGATTGGCAGGGGGGTGTTTCCTGACGTGAGCGTCTTCGACCTGGAATCGCAGGCGGTCCGCGACAGGGACAAGTCGAAAAACCTCACGCTCAACATTTCGACGGTGCGCGAAGTCTCATCGGCGGTGGCGTTCCGGCCGGTGGAGTCTCCCTGGCGAGTCGTGATCGTCGACGATGTCGAGACGATGCAGGAGACGGCGCAAGAAGCCTTTCTCAAGACGCTGGAAGAGCCTCCCTCCTCCGTCGTCTTGATCCTGATCGCCACCGACCTCGACACGTTGCTGCCGACGATCCTGAGTCGTTGCCGGGTGGTGCGATTCGGCGCCTCATCGAACACCGACATCGAGAGGGCCTTGGTGGCCGCCCAGGTTCCATCTGATCGCGCGGCACACATTGCCGGAGTCGCCGAAGGATCGATGGGGTGGGCGTTCGACAGCGCCAGTGACGCGAGTCTGGTTGAATCGCGTGAGGCGGCGGTCATCGGCGCAATCGAATTCGTCCTGTCCGATTCATACCAGCGCCTCGTGCGGGCGGTTCACCTCGCGGACGAGTTCGGTCGGGCCCGTGAAGATGTTTTCGCGCGATTGCGGGTGCTGCAGGGGGTCTGGCGAACCGCGCTCTATGTGCGGCAAGGTGTGAAGGCATCAGGTGGGAACGCACTGATGGTTTCCAGGCTGGAGGCGGCCAAGATTCTCCCTACTGGCGATCTGGTGCGAGCGATCCGGGCCGTCGACACCTGTATCGCCAATCTCGAATCGAATGTGCGACCGCGCCTGGCGCTGGAATCGATGGTGACGGCCTGGCCGAGGCTGAACGGCGGATGATACGGGAGCCGCTTCAAAGCGTTTCCTTACGCAACATATCCCTTTGGCTGTTTCATTGCTCACAAACTCAAACCAATCGCAATTGGAGACTGGCATGGCGACGTATCTGGTGGTCCACACGCCCAGGGAAGAAGATGGCGACGAAGCGCGTCCGTCAAGTAGGGTGCGAGCCCTGGCGGAGCGGCATGGTGGTGAAGAGGCACGACCGCGCTGGATCCGGGCCTGGTCCCCGGACCTCCATGACGAGCGCATTTTCTCCCTCTGGGAAGCCGTCAATGCGGACGAAATCCTGAAGACGATCGCCTCGTTCGGATTCCTGGATACGATGGACGCCCACCCCGTCAACGTGCGGGAGTGGGGGCCATCGGATGTCCTGGCGGTCGATCCCGAGTGACGAACGCGCAGTCAACTGGCCGTTCGGCCCGTCCGTGGTCGCCCAATCTGTGAGAAGCTGTAGGTATCGACGGTTCGCGATTGCCCCATCGTTTCGGAGGAATCACCATGGTTGCCACGTACAGTGCCGTTGGCCAACGAGCCAAGCGTCTCGACTCGCCGCCCAAGCTCACCGGAGCGGAGCAGTTCACCGCTGACCTCAAGGTGAGCGGTTTGCTGCACGCCCGCATCGTCGGCAGTACCTACGCTCACGCCAGGATCGTTTCGGTGGACAAGTCCGCCGCGCTGGCAGTGCCAGGTGTCGAAGCGGTCCTGATCTCGGAAGACCTGCCTGTTCGCAAGGATGAAAACGCCCAGGCCGTGGCCCAGCTGCTGGCCGGGGATGAAGCGCTGCATGTCGGCCACCCCATCGCCCTGGTGCTGGCGACTTCCGACGCGGCGGCGCTGGACGGCGCCGAACTCGTCGTCGTCGAGTACGAGCCAATGGATGTCGTTTCCGATCTCGACGAAGCCATCAAGCCGGACGCGCCGCTGGTGAGCACCGCGCAAACCGGGGCGTTCGATGAAGAAGCGGCGATGCACAACGCCGACGCCGCGGCTGGCGGCGGCGAGGATGAGTCGCTGCCGCCGAATGTGTCGAGTTCGGTCAACTTCGAGCGCGGCGATGTCGAGGCTGGTTTCGCCGCCGCCGACGAAATCGTCGAGCTTACGCTCACGTCGCTGACGGTCCACCAGGGGTACATCGAAACGCAGGTCGCGCTGGTTATTCCTGAGCGCTCCGGGCGGCTCACGATTCACACCAGCACCCAGGGCGCCTTCCACGGCCGGGGCAAGGTTGCCAACACGCTTGGCATACCGATCGAGGATGTCAATATCATTCCCATGCCGGTGGGCGGTGGCTTCGGCGGCAAGTTCGTGCTGATCGAGCCGCTGGTCGCGGCGGCGGCGGTCGCCGTCGGCCAGCCGGTCCTGCTCGCCTACACCCGGACGGACGACTTCCTGGCGGGCAACCCGGCGCCCGAGTGCAAGATCGAGATCAAGCTCGGCGCGACTCGCGACGGAAAGATCACCGCCCTGGAATCGAACATGCTCTACGACTCCGGATCGAGTCCGGGCTCGCCGTTGAGCATCGCGGCGATCCTGCTCGGTGGCTACTACAAGTTCCCCAATCTCAGGATTAAAGGTCTGGAAACCCAGACGCACCGGCCCAGTTCTGGCGCCTACCGGGCGCCGGGAGCGCAGCAGGGAACATTTGCGATCGAATCGGCGGTCGACGAACTGGCCCGCAAGCTCCAAATGGATCCAATTGAGTTCCGCCTGTTGAACTGCGTCGAGGAGGGCGACCTCCGCCCGAACGACGGACCTTGGCCGAAAATCGGCCTGCGGCAGACGATCGAAGCCCTCCAGGCCCATCCGCTGTGGCAAGGACGAGAGCAGTCCAGAGCCGAAGGCAAGGGCGTTGGCATCGCGGTCGGTGGTTGGCCCGGCGGCATCGAGCCCGCGACGGCTACCTGTCGGCTGGACTCCGACGGCAAGCTGACCGTGATCCTCGGCTCGGTGGACCTCAACGGCACGAACACGACCTTCGCCCAGATCGCGGCCGAGGAACTCGGAACCGGCATCGAAGGGGTACGGGTCAAGACCGCTGACACCGATTCCGCGCCCTTCGCCGGCGGCACCGGCGGCTCGAAGATCACTTACACGGTGGGACCGGCGGTCGCCAAAGCCGCTAAGGACGCGGTCGACCAAATCAAGCAGATCGCCGCCAAGAAACTCGAAGTCTCGGCGGACGACCTGGAACTCTCCGAAGGCTCCGTTCGAGTCAAAGGCGTGCCCGGCTCGGCGATCACCCTGCAGGAGATTGCGGAATTGAGCATGGCGATGAGCGGCGGCAACGAGCCCGTGCTGGGCCGGGGCGGCTCCGGCATCACCCAGAGCGCGCCGGGTTTCGCCGTCCACCTGGCCGAAGTGCAGGTTGACGACCTGACCGGCGAGGTGACAGTCACGAACTACGTCGCCGCTCAGGATGTCGGTTTCGCGATCAACCCGGCGTCGGTCGAGGCCCAAATTCACGGTGGCGTGGCCCAGGGGATCGGCTGGGCGCTCTACGAAGGCATCGGCTACGGCGACGATGGTCAGCCCGACGCCGCGAACCTGATGGACTACGCAATTCCCCGCAGCACGATGATTCCGAACATCGATGTCCTTCTCGTCGAGGTTGCCTCCGACGACGGCCCGTACGGTGCCAAAGGCGTCGGTGAACCTCCGGCCATTCCCGGCGCGGCGGCGGTAGCCAACGCGATTCGCGACGCCAGCGGCGTACGCGTGACATCATTGCCGATACGGGCGCCACAGGTGTTGGCCCAACTGCCCTAGCGCATCGTACGTTCCGGCTGGTTGGTGCCAGCCGGAACGTATGTGCCTCTGGGAAGAACACGGGCGATGCTGCTGGAACTGTCGATCACCGATTTCGCCATCATCGAGCGCACCACGATCCGGTTCACGGAAGGGCTCAACGCACTCACGGGCGAAACCGGGGCGGGCAAGTCGATCCTGATCGACGCCCTGGGTGCGGTACTCGGTTCGCGGATCGGCAGCGACCTCGTGCGCACCGGGGCGAGACTAGCGCGGATCGAGGCCGCGTTCACGCTCGATCCAGTCAGTCATCTACCTGTTCAGGATCTGCTAGCGGAACTGGGCATCGACCCCATCGAAGAGGAAAGCCTGATCCTGTCGCGCGAGATCCAGGCGAACGGCCGCTCCTCGGCCCGGATCAATGGCCGCCTCGCCTCCGCCGGCACGCTCTCCCAAATTGGGTTGCTGCTCGTCGACATCCACGGCCAATCGGACCACCTGGCTATCCTCAAGTCCAGCGAACAACGCAGCCTCCTCGACCGCTTCGCGTCCCTCGACGAAATTCGGAACGAATTGGCCGGCAACGTCCGTGATTGGCGAGCGGTACGCGATCAAATTCAGTCACTCACGACCAATTCGCGCGAGCGCGAACAGCGGGTCGATCTCCTCAGGTTCCAGGTCGATGAAATCGACGCGGCCAGCCTGAACCCCGGTGAGGATGACGAACTGATCCGCGAGCGCGACGTGCTGCGGAATGCCGACCGGCTCCGAGCCGACGCCCTCGAGGCCCTGACGGTGCTGACCGACGACGACATGACCGATGGCTCGACCGCAACCGTGTTGCTCAGGACGGTAGCCGCTCGGACGGCGGACATCGCCGAGCTGGATGCGGGGGCAACCTCCCTGAGCGAACAAGCGAATGAACTTCTGGTGCTGGCCGAGGATTTGGGCCGCGAACTTCGGACCTACTCCGAGGGTGTCGACCCGGATGAGCGGCGGCTTGCCGAGATTGACGAGCGAATCGACACGATCCAGACCCTCAAGCGGAAGTACGGGTCGACAATTGCCGACATTCTCGACTTCGCAGAACGCGCTCGTGCCGAACTGGAAAGTCTCTCGTCGCGCGAGAATGATGTGACCGCGCTGGAAGAGAGAGAAGCCGAACTCCGCGATACCCTCGTTGCCCAGGCGAGCACGCTTTCATCTCGACGCACCGCCGTCGCGACTGAACTGTCGACCGCCATCGAGGCTTCGGTCGCGGACCTCGGGATGGGGCGGTCGCTATTACGCATCGACATTCGCCAGCGGGAGGACGCCACCGGTATTCCGTTCAACACTTCCGCCGGCGGCCGGACGGTCCACCTGGACGAAACCGGGATCGACGAGGTGGAGTACCTGATCGCGCCCAACGCCGGGGAATCGCTCAAACCGCTGACCCGGATCGCGTCTGGCGGTGAAACCGCTCGCCTGATGCTGGCGACGAAGTCGATCCTGTCGGACGTGGACCGGACACCGACGCTGGTTTTCGACGAGATCGACGTAGGCGTCGGCGGCCGTTCCGGACAGGTGGTCGGCGAAAAGCTCTGGGGCATCGCCCGGAAGCACCAGGTCATCGTGGTCAGCCACCTGCCCCAGGTTGCCGCCTTCGCCGACACTCACCTGCGGATCGAGAAGTACGATTCGAGCGGACGAACCCTGTCCGAGGTCCGAACGCTTGACGATGAGGAACGGGAACTCGAACTCGCCGCCATGCTGGACGGAACGCCCGTGACCGACGCCGCGCGGCAAAACGCGCGATCGATGCTCGACCGTTCCCGAAACTACATCACCGCCGCGACCGGCCGCTAGGGAAGCGAGAAGCCGTCCGGCAAGCGGCTATACTTCTAGACATCGACGGAGCGCGTGTCTCCACGAATGACGGCGCGGTCGACCGTGACCGCCACCACCAACTCTTGCGCTCGGGAGGGATGTAGCATGCAACAACCAAGCATGAAGATGATCCAGCAGATGCAGAACCGCATGGCCAAGATCCAGGAAGAGCTGGACGAGACAATCGTGACGGGCACCGCCGGTGGCGGCGTCGTGACCGCTCAAGTTACCGGGCAACGATCGTTCAAGGCGATCAAGATCGATCCCTCGGCGGTCGATCCCGAAGATGTCGAGATGCTCGAAGACCTGATCGTCGCGGCGGTCCAGGACGCGATGGAAAAAGCATCCACGCTGGCCGAGGACAAGATGAGCGCCCTCACCGGTGGCCTCAAGATTCCCGGTCTCACCTAGCTCCAGCAATCTCGGTGTCGCGGGGAAATGGATATGGTCCTCAAGGAGCCAGTCCCGTTCTACATCGACGACATCGTCCGGCTGCGCAAGCCGCATCCCTGCGGCTCGTTCGAATGGACAGTCGTTCGGATCGGGGCCGACATCGGCGTCAAGTGCTTAACCTGCGGCCGGCGGGTCCTCTTGCCCCGGCGGACGCTGGAGAAACGCCTCAAAGCGTTCGTCTCGCGAGGACCGACCGCCCCCGTTTCAGTTGACTCAGAGTTGACGCCGGTGGACGATTGAGCGGTGGGCTTTCGGCACCGCCTGAGGACTCCATTGCCGCCGTGCTGCGCAACGGCCCATTCCTCCGGCTCTGGCTGACCCAGGCAATCACCCAAACCTGCCAGAACATGATCAACTTCGCCCTGCTGCTGCGTGTCCGGGACGTGGTCGAGATTCACGATCTCCCGCAGGCGAACACGGCGATCAGCTTGGTGATTCTGGCGTTCTCACTGCCGGCCGTGCTCTTTGGGCCGCTGGCCGGGGTGATCGCTGACCGCTCCAACAAGCGCACGCTCCTGGCCCTTCTCAACGTGGCCCGAGCGGCGACGGTTCTCCTGTTCCTGGTGATCCGGCCCGGCTGGCACGTCGAGACGATTCTGGCGGCCTACTACATCGTCACCTTTGTCTTCGGCATCGCGGGACAGTTCTTCGCGCCGGTGCTGGGAGCGACGATCCCGGTGGTGACGCCACGAACCCAGCTCATGTCGGCCAACGCGCTGTTCAACCTCACCTCGACCGCTGCCCAGTTGATCGGGTTCGCCGCGGTCGGTCCAATCCTGGTCAGGGTCGTCGGCATCGACTCGCTCTTCCTCGGAACGATCGTCGTCTACCTCGCGTGCGCCGCGCTGGTGATGACGATTCCCGAAACGCCGGTAGTGGCGGTTGCGGCCGGAACGCAGTCGCTGTCCCCGACGCGCCGGCTTTTCAGCGACATGAAGGAAGGACTCGTCTTCATCCTGCAGGACCCGGCGCTGATGCGGGCGATCGGTTATCTCACGCTGGCGTCGACGACATTCCTTCTTGTGGCAACGCTGGGGCCGGAGTTCGTGACATCGGTGATCGGCTTGCCCAAGGAAGATATCGGATTTGTCGTGGCGCCGGCGGGGTTTGGCGTGCTGGCGGGAGTCGTCCTCGTGCCGCGAATCGCCCGCCGCATCGGGCGGGATTGGCTGATCGATCTCTCCCTGGCCGTGGCGGGGCTGATGCTCGCGTTCATGGCAATCTCGCGAGCCTTCTTGAACCTCTTCTGGACGGCCGCGGCGCCTGTAGCCTTTGTGGCGTTGATGACCGGGGTGTTCGCCATGTTGCTCGGGGTCTGCAACGCCTTCATTCTCGTCCCATCGCAAACGATGCTCCAGGAACGGTCGAACGAAGCGGTGCGGGCGCGGGTCTACGCCACGTTCTTCACGATTTCGAACTCGGTGGCGTTCATCCCGATCTTCTTCGCGGCGGCCGCCGCCGACATTTTCGGAGTCGAGAACGTACTTCTTGTGGTGGCGGCACTGGTCGGTGGTCTCGGCATTGCCGGCCTGATCCACCGGCGGTCGTCGGAACTCGCGCGCTGGGAACGGGTCCAGACCGGTCATCGCCAGGGTCCGGATTCGTTGCCTTCGCCGTAGCGCGGACGATTCATGAATGCTGGATTCTGGTCGGGGAGGACCTTGTGTCCTCCCGCC